>NZ_WXWS01000063.1:0-2532 GCF_009904715.1 Vibrio sp. V42_P2S4T144
ATGTTGATATTCAGCGAGCTATTGCATTGTTGGGCAATCAATCTCAACAATAAAACTATTAATTGCAGTTAGGTTTTTCCGTGTTAAATCAAAATAATGACCCTTTTAATGCTTTTGAAGCGAAGACAGAAGCTCAGAAGTTATCTTTTGCACCAATCGTGTTCCAGACCGCCAAAACGCTTCGAGATTTAGGTATTTTAGCCGTTTTAGACAGCGCTGGCGCTCAAGGCATGAGTGCCACAGATATTGCCGAGAAAACGGGAGTATCAGAATATGGTGTTAAAGTACTGTTGGATATGGCGATTAGTGCGCATATTGTTTTATGGGAACGACCTAACTATTCGCTTGCAAACCTTGGTTTTTACCTTCTTCATGATGGTATGACGAATGCAAACATGGATTTTACGGCAGATGTTTGTTACGCCGCGATGATGCATTTGACGGAAGCAATTCAAGAAGGTAAACCGTCAGGTTTGAAAGAGTTGGGCAATTGGGAGACCATTTATCAAGGTCTATCGACGTTACCAGAACAAGCCAAACAGAGCTGGTTTAAGTTCGATCATTTCTATTCGGATCGCTCGTTCCCACTTCTGCTTAAAGAAGTATTTGCAAGCAAGCCAAAGCATCTTGTGGATATTGGCGGAAATACGGGAAAATGGGCGATTCAGTGTTGTAAACATGACCCTGACGTTCAAGTGACGATTGTTGATTTACCACAGCAATTAGAAGTAGCGATGAAGAATGTTTCAGAAAACCAGTTCGTCGAGCGTGTACGTCCATACCCTGCAAACATGCTGGATAAAGCACAAACATTGCCTGGACACGCTGACGTATGGTGGATGAGCCAGTTCTTGGATTGCTTTTCCCCAATTGAGATCCTCAATATCCTTAAAAAAGTTAAAGCCCAGTTAACGAAGGGAGATACTATTTACGTATTGGAGCTGTTTTGGGATGCTCAAAAATACGCGGGAGCTTCCTATAGCCTTAATGCCACTTCTCTTTATTTTACCTGTTTAGCTAACGGTAATAGTCGCTTTTATCGCAGTGATGATTTCTTAGAAATTGTCGAAGCGGCAGGTTTATCTGTCGTTGAAAGAACCGACAATATTGGCCTTGGTCATACCTTATTAAAACTACAAGCAAACTAAATTCAGAATGAAAACAGAGCTCAAGCAAGTTGTTGTCGTAGGAGCGGGGCCATCAGGTTCAACCGTTTCTGCGTTATTAAAATCGCGTGGCATAGATGTTGTTGTCTTAGAAAAAGCGACTTTTCCACGCTTTTCCATAGGAGAAAGCCTGCTCCCTGCATGTATGGAAGTTGTTGAACAAGCAGGAATGACCAATGCAGTAAAGCAGTTTGGCTTCCAGTATAAAGATGGTGCTGCATTTCGTCGTAATGGCGTATACACCCAGTTCGACTTTACAAACAAATACACGCCAGGACCGGGCACGACGTTTCAGGTTCAACGTGCCAGCTTTGATAAAGTATTGGCAGATAGCGCTGAAGAACAAGGCGTAGAGATTCGCTATCAGCATGAACTGCTCAATCTAGTGTTTGAAGGGAAAAAGTCTCGATTAGAAGTGCTCGACTCAAATAAGAAGGCTTATCAAATCGAAGCAGATTTTGTGTTGGATGCCAGTGGCTTTGGGCGTGTTTTGCCACGCTTGTTGGAGCTAGAAGAACCTTCTTGTCTTCCGCCTAGAAAAGCGATCTTTACCCATATCGAAGATCATATCTCTCCCCAAGAGCCGGAATACGATCGCAACAAAATTTTAATTTCAGTTCATCCTGAAAATCACGACGTATGGTACTGGCTAATCCCATTCTCTAATGGTACCTGTTCGTTTGGTGTGGTGGGTGAGCCAGAATTTTTCGAACAATACCCAGAAGATAAGATTGCAGCGTTGCAGCAGTTAGCCAATGAAGAGCCGGGTTTGGCTGCTTTATTGCGAAACGCGAATTACCCGAATCCAGCAGGCGAGTTGGGTGGCTATTCTGCTAACGTCAAACGTTTAGCGACAGAGCACTACGCGTTGCTTGGTAATGCTGGTGAGTTTCTTGATCCTGTATTTTCATCGGGTGTCACTATCGCCATGAAATCGGCAGAGTTTGCAGCGGACTGCTTGGTTCGTCAGCTGAATGGTGAAAAGGTTGATTGGCAAGAAGAGTACTCGCAACGCTTAATGGTGGGAGTGAACACATTCCGCACTTATGTGGAAGGCTGGTACAACGGCACGTTGCAAGATGTGATTTTCTATCAAAACCCGAACCCACGTATTAAACAGATGATTAGTGCGATTTTGGCTGGATATGCTTGGGATACGAATAATCCTTACGTTAAACAAAGTGAGCAGCGTTTGTCGACGCTTGCAGAACTGGTTCGGGAAGCTGAACTGTAAGAATATACATTCGCTTATCCGAGAATCAGTAAACTTAGGTCTTACCAAAAAATTGGTAAGACCTTTTTAATGCCTCTTTACTTTTACTTCTAGCGTGTTGGAGACACATTGACCACTTACATCGGCGTGTAT
>NZ_WXWS01000348.1:0-2519 GCF_009904715.1 Vibrio sp. V42_P2S4T144
CATATAGCCAATGCGTATGCCGGGAAATAGTATTTTAGAGAAACTGCCTATCATAACGACGCAGTCATTTTTGTCTTGTGACTTGAGAGCTTTCTTACTGGTATTGAGATAGTGATATTCCGAATCATAATCATCTTCGATAATGATTGCGTTATTAACTTCTGCCCATCTCAGCAGTTCTAACTTCCTGTCAGCTGAGTAGCTAAAGCCTAAAGGGAACTGATGACTAGGCGTTGTATAAATAATTTTGGCATTAGAAGCGATTGATTCAACGACAACACCTTGGTCGTCCATCGGCACGGAGCCTATTTGCGCGCCAAGTAATCGAGCTTGATTTCGAAAAACAGGATATCCTGGATCTTCCGTCGACACGAGATCCCCGGGAGAGAGTAATGTAAGGAGAGTCGTCATTATTGCCTGCTGGCACCCTTGAGTAATGATGATGTCTTCAGGGTCACAGATTACGCCTCTCGAGTGTCTCACATACTCGCAGATAGACTCTCGTAAACAAGCTAACCCTTGTAAATCACCGCCATGTGCAAACTCTGGAGTTAATGCATTGAGCCTACTCAGTCTTGAGTGTCGCCAAATATGCTTTGCTATTCTCTGATGATCAGGAACGCCTAAAGTGAAGTCATAGTCTAGATTCTTTGGTGCGATGATCTCTGGCTTCTTCGATGCGTTAGTGCCAAACACCCCTAGTTGGTAGTGTTTTATTGGTCTCTTATCTTGATTCACCGTTTGTTCTAGAGCATTACTTACGTACGTGCCAGATCCTGCCTTTTTTACTATCCACCCCTCGAACTGAAGTCGCTCATACACCGAAATGACAGTGTTTCTTGCTATGCCTAACTTTTTCGACAGTATGCGGGTTGACGGTAATCTCTCATTTGATCGTAATCTGCCTTCTAATATCCCTTGGTATATCTCGGAGTAAAGTTGTTGGCTGGTGACTTTTCCAGTTTCGAAGTGTAGTGAAAATGGCATCGTTTTCTCTGTAGACGTTGAAAAGTGGTTCTAAAGCGTTGTGAGGATGTGGATCTGTATATACCAAGTATATCTACCTAGTATACCGTTATCGTGATATGGAGAAAGCGTAATTGAGTACACTATTTCCCCATTTTGGAAACGGATGTTACTTACATTCGTATCTAACCGGCCTACCTATCAACGGTGATCAGGTTTAGACCTGTTTATATCGCACTAAAAATTTGAAGACACAGTGTTATTCATCGAGGGTTAACGATTGGAGTTCTTCAAGTCAGGATTACTTTTATATAAAAAGTTAAAAGCCTTGGAATAAACTAGAAATTAATTATAAGTTAAAATTAAAAAATTGAGGGTTCAATGAAGTTAAACAATGCCTTGCTGGCCATTTTATCGCTCACTTCTTTCGTCACGTTTGCGAAAACGGAGTTAACGGTTAGCAGTCAATTAAAGAGCGTAGTTGATGAATGCGCTAAAGGATTAATCAACGAATACGACATTCCGGGGTTGGCTGTTGCAGTAACGATTGATGGTAAACGTTATTTTTATAATTACGGTTTGGCTGACGTAAGTAAGGGGAGTTTAGTCACCAACGACACAATTTTTGAACTCGGCTCTATCAGTAAAACTTTTGCTGCTACTTTGACTGGGTACGCCCAAGAAAAAGGTAAGCTAGACATGGATGACAAGGTCAAAGATTATATTCCAGAATTAGAGAATAGTGCTCTGGGTAATACCAAGCTAGTTAATGTCGCCACCTACACTGCAGGTGGTCTACCATTGCAATTCCCTAGCGAAGTAACGAACGACGCTGAAATGATGCAGTACTACAAAACGTGGAAACCGGAGTACGAAGCCGGTACTAAGAGGAAGTACTCAAACCCTAGTATTGGTCTATTTGGCTACATCGGTGCCTTGAGTATGAAGTCAGACTATACGGAAATGATGGAAACCGTCATCCTGCCTGAGCTCGGTATGACCAATACCTTTGTCGATGTACCAAAGGATAAGCTTAACAACTATGCTTTTGGTTATAGTTCTGAGGGAAAACCCGTTAGAGTTAATCCAGGTATTCTTGATGCACAAGCCTATGGTATTAAATCAACAAGCTTAGATATGCTTCAATATATCGAAGCAAATATGGGTCAAGCGCAACTTAATACTGATATAGAAAATGCGCTAGAGAGAACTCATACTAAGTATTTTGATACCGACACGTTTACACAAGCCGTAGGATGGGAGGGTTATGATTACCCCGTTTCACTTTCGCAATTATTGAAGGGTAACTCCAGCGATGTAATTCTCAAAGCTAAACCGGTTCAAGCAAGTGTATCTGGTACTCTCGGTCGTGACGTTTGGTATAACAAAACGGGCTCAACAGGTGGCTTTGGGGCATATGTCGCGTATGTACCCTCTGAAAAAATAGGCATAGTGATTCTGGCGAATAAAAACTACCCTAATGCAGAAAGAGTAGAGGCTGCTTACCATATTATTAGCTCAGTGGTGAAGTAAATTTTAGTGGTAATAGGCAC
>NZ_WXWS01000231.1:0-2518 GCF_009904715.1 Vibrio sp. V42_P2S4T144
TATTGACCCGGCTTAACTTTATAGACGGTGCCATTGGGAGCCTGAACGAGGCCAGAAACCGTGTTATCCATGCCCATGACCCCTTTCAAACGTAATTGGCTTAATGGGAATTTTTCTAATTTGCCAGTTCGCCTTCTTGAGGGCGGTTGCCAACAATCTTTTCTTGCAACTGGCTGAGTCGCGATGGTGGCTTCTTTGGGTAATTCAAAGGGTGCACGCTGTACTTCCGGTGCGTACGTGACTGCAACATACTTGTCTGCGGGCTTAAGCTTCTCGACCTCTCGACGCGCCTGTGTTTCCACTCCTCGAATAAAATCCGTCAATGATTCATCATTCGCCTGGCAGCCCATCAATAGAGAACCCATCAATACCAACAACAAAGACTTACTTGTCATTTTTCGTCTCCTCCGGCTTAAACTGATAGGTGTTAGCGCGCACCCGAAAGTGCAGGGTTTCGCTCTCTTGGCTGACACGTTGCCAAGTCACATCTTTAAACGTGATGATTCGAGGTAGCGTCGCTATTGCCTGAGAAAAATGGCCGATGTCATGAAAGTCGCCCGTTAACTCTATGTTTAAAGGAAGACGATAAAGGAAGTGCTCTGATTGTTTTTCGCCCCAGTCGATTCGGGTGAAAGTCAGCTTATTGTCGATGCCAAGCTCATTCACTGAAGCGAGCATTGTAGCCAGCTCTTTTTGCGCAGGCAGTTGTTGCAGTAATAACTCGTAACGAGTGGTAAGTTCATCCAATTGAGATTGAAGCTGAGGCAACGCTGCCACTTTGTTCGCTTTGATCTTCAATGCCACCTTGAGTGTCTGCTCCTGCTGAATCAAGTGATTCAACTGTTCTTCTTTCGGTTTAAGGTAAAACCAATAACCTAAGCCTTGAATCGCCATGATCAGAAGCACGATTACTACAATCTGGGGCAACAATGGCCACTCGGCCATTTCATCTATTTCGAGATCCTGCCAATCAACCACGTTGAGCCTCCAATTTCTTCTCCGTTACTTTGAACATGAAAGACACTTTGAATGTTTGAAACTCTTTCCCAAAACGGGCTTTGCCGTGAACGATGGAATGCATTTCTACGTCGTTCAACTTGGCCGAGCGCTCCATGTTGTCCAGCATCGTGGCAAGTTTTGGAGTGCTATCAGAGATCCCAGAGATCTCAATTTCCAGATCATTCATTTTGATCTTGTCGACATATACACCTTCAGGGATAACGGCAGGCATTAAGTTCATGAACTCGGTCGTTTTGTTTCGTCCGTTTTGTAAACCTTCAACGACCTTTAGACGTTCGAGGATTTTGCTGTGCTCTAGCTCTGCAATTTTCATTGCTTCAATACGCTGGTCGAGTTCGGCAATGTAGTGAGTGAGGTAATCGAGCCGCTCCTGTTGTTGATCTTGTTGGTACTCAAAAAACTTTCCAATACCCCACTGGATGCCAACAGCGACCAACATGCCTAATGCGACCAAACTGATGAAACGACGTCGGTGCTCTTCTCTTTGATTCTCTCGCCAAGGAAGTAAATTAATGCGATAAAGCACGGGCGCCTCCTAGCCAATGAATGCCACGAACGGCCAGTCCGGCTGCTGTTGAGAAATGCTGCCAATCCACAGCACGACGCTTACGCTTAGACACCTTCATCTCAAATAGCCCTAGCGGATTTAGCAATTCACACTCTAACGACAATTGTTGAGACAACTCCTCTGCGAGCATGGGAGTGGAGGCCCCTTCCCCTGATAACCAGATACCCTTGATGTTTTGTGAGCCATTGATTGAGGTATAGAGCTGCATCTGGCGCTTTACTCGCTCTACGATTTGACGGTTAAACAGCTCTGTTTTCTCCTGAGCATCATCGGACAGAAAATCGACTGGAGAAGCGCTGTTTACTCCGCGTGTGCCGTAAGCAAACTCTTTGTGAAACAGTTCACCTTGTTCGGTAAACATGGTGAAGGAGCTCGATAAGGTGCCAATATCGAGTAAGCAGTATTTGTTTTTGTCAGGAAAGCGATCGGCGGTGAGCTTCCAGATATGACCAAGGCTTTGCGAATGCACGTCCACTAAAACAGGTTTTAGTCCGGACTTTTGTAATGCATCGACTCGGCCTTCTACCACATCTTTTCTTGTCGCAAACACTTGATAGCTATCACTGCCACTCTGCCCGCCCTCAGCGCGAAGACGAACGAAGTCTAAACTCAGCTCTTCGACAGGGAATGGCGATTGATGAGAAAAGGCTTGTATCACTGCAAACTCAACTTCACTCTCTTCAAGATTTTGTTCTATTTGCAGTTTCTTGCTAATTACCGAGTTATCAGGAACTGAAATCGCAACTTTTTTAGCGCCAAAAGGCAGTTCTTTTTTTATCTGCTTGAGGGTCTTTACAATTTCTTGATGATTTATGGTGTTATTTTCAGCGACAATACCTTCCTTTAGTAATATTTCTTTGTAACCCAACAGAGCGTAATTGTTGCCTGTGGGTTTAAGTACTACGGCTTTGAGGCTGTTATGGCCTATAT
>NZ_WXWS01000092.1:0-2514 GCF_009904715.1 Vibrio sp. V42_P2S4T144
GATTATAGGTATTCTACAGATTTATGGGCGTTTTGGTGGTTGAATGTTTGGCACCGGAATAGCAAAGGCTTGCTGCAAATGCTCCCCACCGAGTTGACGACAGTATCTCAACGTCAGTGGGTCACCATCATTTTTGAGTAGTGCAAGTGAGTTAATGCAGTCCACCAAATCCGCTTGTTGCTGCTTTTCTAGTTGCAGCTCAAACTGCAAGGTCTCACGATACAAAGCGTCATTGACTTGAGACTTAAGGTGGCGACGAAGGTCGCGAAAGGAGTGAAGTAAAGTTTCGCTCCTACCTAGACAGTCTTGCACCAAGGGCCAGTCTTTTTCTTGGAAAATGAGTTGCTGCTCATCGAGCCATCTGAGCAGCAGGAGTAGGTTCACGTTACCGTGGTAGTTGTTCTGTAATGATAAGCACGCCTCTTTCACTTCTCGCACACCATAAAATTGCAGACTAAACTGCCAAAGGTGTTCTAGGGTGAGTGTGTATTCAGCGTGTTGATTACTCATTGATTAAACTCTAGCTCCATCTGCTCCAACGTTTCTTGAGCAGACATCCATTCCATTTCAATTTCTTCGAGCTCAGCTTTACTGGAAGCTTGAAGTGCCAGCACTTGGTTAAGTTTAGCTTTATTTTCGGCCGCATACAGTGAGTTGTCCGCCAATTGTTCTTCAGCTTCGGCCAGTGCAGCACCTAACTTATCCATTTTATTTTCTAGTTGTGTCAGCGTTTTGCGAATTGGCGCTGTCTGTTTTCGAAACTCTGCATCGCGACGTTTTTGCTCTTTCTTCGCAGCTGCGCTGTTGGCCGTATCTTTGCTTGGCTGCGCAGCCTGCGCTTCTTTGCGTTCCGCTCTTTGTTGTTCGGTTAACCATTTATAATAGTCATTTAAATCACCGTCGAACGGAGCAACTTGTCGATCATGCACTAAATACAAGTCATCGGTCGTAGCGCGCAGTAAATAGCGGTCGTGCGAAACAATCACCATCGCACCTTCGAATGTTTGCAGTGCCATCGTAAGTGCTTGGCGCATGTCCAAGTCTAAGTGGTTGGTCGGTTCATCAAGTAGCAACAGGTTTGGCTTTTGCCACACAATTAAAGCCAATACCAAACGGGCTTTTTCGCCACCAGAAAACGGCGCAACTTTTTCTAGTGCTTTGTCACCTTGGAAGCCAAAGCTACCTAGGTAATCACGTAGCTGCTGTTCGGTTTGATCGGGTGCGATTTGCATCATGTGTTGCAGCGGCGTTTCTTCAGGATGAAGCGTTTCTAACTGGTGCTGAGCGAAGTAACCAATTTTCACGCCTTGTGAGTAAGTTAGGTCACCACCTTGCGCGTTAAGTTCACCAGAGAGCAGCTTGATTAAGGTCGATTTACCCGCACCATTACGGCCGAGTAGACCAATACGACTGCCAGGAACCAAGTTCAAGCGGATCTTCTCTAAGATGAGGTTGTCACCGTAACCTGCAGATACTTCATCCATCATCATGATTGGGTTTGGCAGCGCAGCTGGCTCACGGAATTGAAAGCTAAATGGGTTATCGAATTGAGCTGGCAGTACTTTTTCCATGCGCTCCAAAGCTTTGATACGGCTTTGGGCTTGGCGTGCTTTTGATGCTTTGTAACGGAAGCGGTCGATGTAGCTTTGCATGTGCGACATCTGCTTCTGTTGCTTTTCAAACATCGCTTGTTGCAACACCATCTTTTGTGCGCGTTGGTTTTCGAATGACGAGTAGTTACCCGTGTATTCGTTCAGCTGCTGATTCTCGATGTGAATGATGCGACCAACAATTGGATCAAGGAAGTCTCGGTCGTGCGAGATCAGAATCAGCGTGCCAGGGTAGTTTTGTAGCCAACGCTCTAACCACATTACCGCGTCCAAATCCAAGTGGTTGGTTGGTTCGTCGAGTAGCAATAAGTCAGAACGACACAATAGCGCTTGAGCCAAGTTAAGACGCATACGCCAACCACCCGAGAATTGGGTCAAACTCCAACTCATTTGCTCTTGGCTGAACCCTAAACCATCGAGCAGTTCTGCCGCGCGAGCGCGAATGCTGTAACCACCAATGGTTTCAATTTTACCGTGTATCTCGGCAACTAGGGTTCCGTTGTCTTGTGTTTCTGCTTCAGCTAACTGCTTTTCGAGAGCGCGGTACTCGCGATCACCATCAATGACGTATTCCAGTGCAGTGCGCTCTAGCGCAGGCGTTTCCTGTGCGACCCAGGCCAACTCCCAGTGTTGAGGTTGGCTAAATGAGCCAGCATCAATTGACAGTTCATCTTTCAGTAGGGCAAACAGCGTTGATTTACCGCAGCCGTTTTTGCCCACAAGACCGACTTTATCGCCAGGGTGAATAGTCGCAGAAGCTTGGTCTAAAAGAGGTTTACCGCCACGCAGTAACTGAATATCAGAGAAGGTAATCATAAAGTTTTCATTCACTTTGCGCAGTGCGCGTTGCTTGGTTACATAGCGAAGTGGTTTCAATCGTTTTTAAAGCCACTTGGGTATATAT
>NZ_WXWS01000309.1:0-2506 GCF_009904715.1 Vibrio sp. V42_P2S4T144
GCTAGACCACCACCCAACATCAATGCAATCGCAACCAAACCTTCAAACGTACACCAGAACACGCGTTGTGGCGTTGGTGCATCGACCTTACCGCCCGCAGCAATAGTATCAATAACCAGTGATCCTGAGTCAGAAGAGGTAATGAAGAACACCACGACTAAGATAATGCCGACAAAAGATGTTATCTCAGCCAATGGCATAACATCTAACATGGCAAAAAGTTTTAAAGGTAGTTCTGCGTTAAACACCGCCTCGTAGCCATCATTAACGTATTGGCTAATTGCGTTACCGCCAAAAGCCGTCATCCATAACACACAAACTGAAGATGGGATAAGAATAACGCAAATAATAAACTCACGAACTGAACGACCGCGAGACACACGTGCGATGAACATACCCACAAATGGTGACCAAGAAATCCACCACGCCCAGTAAAACGCCGTCCAGCCTTGAGAGTAATTCACATCCTCTCGTCCAAATGGCATAGATAAGGCAGGGATATTAGCCACATAGGAAACGATGTTCTCGAAGAAACCAGTTAAAATCGCAATCGTCGGGCCAACAACAATAACAAATAGCAATAGCAGCGCTGCAAGACCCATGTTGATTTCAGATAAGATTTTCACGCCCTTATCGAGTCCAGCCACAACAGAGATTAAAGCGAGCGCAGTAATACCAATAATCAATATAACCTGCGTGGTATTGGTCATTGGGACATCAAACAGGAAGTTCAAACCCGTTGCGGCTTGAGACGCACCGTAGCCTAGCGATGTTGCTAAACCAAAAACCGTCGCTACCACTGCAAGAATATCGATAATATGACCAGTCCAACCCCATACACGCTCACCAAACAAAGGGTAAAAAATTGAGCGCATGGTGAGTGGCAAACCTTTGTTAAATGAAAAGATAGCCAGTCCAAGAGCCAAGAGCGCGTATATTGACCACGGATGAAGTGCCCAGTGGTAAATCGTCGCAGCCATCCCTAATGCCGAAGCTGCAGTTGCATCGCCCTCTGCACCACCTAGCGGTGCCCAGTCAGTACGTACACCATTCTCAACGCTCACGCCACCAATCGCAGAACTAAAATGGGACATCGGTTCTGATACACCGAAGAATACGAGACCAATGCCCATACCTGCAGCAAATAGCATTGCCAACCATCCGGCATAGGAGTAATCCGGTGTTGCTTCAGTACCACCGATTCGCACACGGCCCAATGGTGTGAAGATCAATCCGACACAGACAATGACAAAAATATTACCTGAAGCGAGAAAAAACCAGTCTAAATTGTGCAACAAACCCGCTCGTAGGTCTGCAAAAAACGGCTCTACCTGTTCTCGGAATAATAGTGTTATCACAACAAACATGACGATTGCTAAGCCAGAAATTGCAAAAACACGGTTGTGAATATCAAGGCCAAATGGGCCTACCTTTAGCGCAACGTTATCCTGACCAATTTGATAGTCAGTATCTATTGCGTTTACTTTTCCATCGGGGCGTTGAATGCCACCGTTATTATCGGTGCTCACGGATAATCTCCTTAAAAATACGTGACCAAGTTTAAATTACTTTCGTCGGAGTTCGAGTAATGAAACGTCTTCATCACTACCAAGCACATGTTCATAAAACATTGTTCTTATAAGCGGTTACTCAATCCGCCATCATAATCTTAAAGCCCCCTATCTCTCATTGCATTTTATTGTTTTCACCATAAATAACGCCTATTGCCAAACCGAAGATATTGGCATGTTTCGATTAAAGTGATACTGCAGTTGTGCTTGAAACAGCTCCGCAGTTGCTAACGCATCCGTCAGGGCATGGTGAGGTTGATAAGCAGGGAGGCCATATCTTTCACGAGCGTGCCCTAATCGTACAGAACCGGGTTTCTTGCCTTTCAACTTATTGATAAAACCTCTGCATTCACGGCGTTGTATCGCATACTCAATATCTAACGTATCAACAACAGGAAACTGTATCCCCTCTCCGATGCTATTTAGCAAGGCGTTATTAAAGAACTGCCTTTCAATGTTCTTGTAGTGAACAAGTACCACTTTGCCTGACAACGCATCCAATATTTCACCCAAGATCTGAGACAGCTGCGGCGCGTTTTTAACCTCAGAGTCAGTGATACCGTGAATAATGACAGACTCGTGGTTTAACTCTCTGTTTGGGTTAACGACCCAATGAGCAGAACCATTACATTGAACACGATCAATAGTGAACGGTACAAGTCCGATCGTGAGAATGACATCCTCTTCCGAGTTCAATCCTGTTGTCTCAAAGTCTACCGAGACAAATGGCACTTGTTCAATTGGTGTTTCCCCATTAACCATCGGTGTCGAATAGTAGCGTTTGAGCCTCTCGTCTTTCGCTTCTTTAGCTAGTTGTTTGAACAACATTGACCACTCTGGCGTCTGGGATGTATCCAACAACGGCTGTTCTTTTTCTACTTTTTTTGAGAACCACATTATTTGCTACTTCTCTGGTATCGAAACTTAATGAAGTT
>NZ_WXWS01000344.1:0-2489 GCF_009904715.1 Vibrio sp. V42_P2S4T144
GGCCAGCAGGTCTGCCTAAAGCAGTTATGCAGCAAGCACAAAAGGAACTAATCGATTGGCAAGGTCTTGGCACTTCGGTCATGGAAATCAGCCACCGAAGCAAAGAGTTCATCAAAGTTGCAGAAGAAGCCGAGCAGGATTTACGTGATCTTCTGAATATTCCGGACAACTATAAAGTGCTGTTCTGCCAAGGTGGTGCTCGTGCTCAGTTTGCTGCTGTTCCTCTAAACTTACTTGGTGATGCCGATACGGCAACTTACATCGATGGTGGTTATTGGGCTGGAAGCGCGGTAGCTGAAGCGAAAAAATACTGCGAACCAGACGTGTTTGATGCAAAAACAGAAATCAACGGGAAAGTCGCGGTTCTACCTGCAAGTGAATGGAAAATTGCTCCAGAAGCGGCTTACGTTCACTTCTGTCCAAATGAGACCATTGATGGTATTGAGATTAACGATCTTCCTATCACCGACAAACCGATTGTTGCTGACATGTCTTCGACAATTCTTTCTCGTGAAATCGATGTGTCTAAATACGGTGTGATTTACGCGGGCGCTCAGAAAAATATTGGTCCTTCCGGCATTGCTATTGCTATCGTGCGCGATGATTTATTAGGTATGGCGAAGCAGGTACTACCAAGTATCTTGGATTACACTGTTTTGGCAGAAAAAGAATCAATGTTCAACACGCCACCAACCTTTGCATGGTACCTGTCTGGTCTTGTTTTCAAATGGCTGAAGGCACAGGGTGGAGTAAAAGCGATTGAGCAAGTGAACCGCGCTAAAGCCGCGCTACTGTATGATTACATCGATCAGTCTGATTTCTACCGTAATGGCGTGCACTCAGCAAACCGTTCTTTGATGAACGTGCCATTTCAACTTGCTAAGCCTGAACTAGATGCAACCTTCCTTGAGCTAGCAGACTCTAAAGGGCTGAAAGCGCTAAAAGGTCATCGAGCAGTTGGTGGTATGCGAGCATCCATTTATAACGCAATGCCGCTAGAAGGTGTTCAAGCGTTAGTAGACTTCATGCAAGAGTTTGAGAAAAACTACGCATAAGCTCAAACTGATAGTTGTTCTCCAAAGCGTCGCTATTGCGGCGCTTTTGTTTATCTCAACTCACATCATTCCAGGAAGGTAAAATGACCAAGGCAAATATTGAAGCGCTGACTAAGCAGTTCCCACTCTTGGCAGCACTTATTGATCTTGAAGAGGTTTGTTGGTTCAACCCCCATATCAGTTCCTTGGAGGAAGGCTTACCTCATGTCGGGTTAGATGAAAAAGATATTCAAGCGGCGAGTGAACGGCTAACACGATTTGCGCCTTATTTGATGAAGGCGTTTCCCGAAACGGAAACGTCGCGTGGCATTATTGAGTCCCCAGTGGTGGATATTCCCAATATGAAAGTGCGTTTGGAGCAGCAATACGACATACCAATATTGGGCCATTTAATGCTCAAAAAAGACAGTCATTTGCCAATTTCTGGTTCGATCAAAGCGAGAGGTGGTATTTATGAAGTGCTCACTCATGCAGAAAAGTTGGCGTTTGAAGCCGGCTTGCTCTGTGAAAACGATGATTACAGAAAATTGTTCAGCAATGAGTTTCGGCAGTTTTTTAAGCAGTACAGTATTGCGGTTGGCTCAACCGGCAATCTTGGTATGTCCATCGGCATCATGAGTGCGAAGCTGGGTTTTTCAGTTTCAGTCCACATGTCTGCGGATGCGCGGGAATGGAAGAAAAATAAGCTCCGGTCGCATGGTGTTAATGTCGTAGAGCACCAAGAAGATTATGGTATTGCTGTCGAGCAAGGTCGTAAAGAGGCAGAAAAAGATCCCAACTGTTTCTTTATCGATGATGAAAACTCACGGACGCTGTTTCTAGGTTACTCTGTTGCGGGTGAGCGTCTTAAGCAGCAATTTGATGACTTGGGAATCGTGGTTGATGAGCATCATCCATTGTTTGTTTATCTTCCTTGTGGTGTTGGCGGCGGGCCTGGTGGCGTGGCATTTGGCTTGAAGGTAGCATTTGGCGAGCATGTCCACTGTATTTTCGCAGAGCCAACGCACTCACCGTGCATGCTGTTGGGCGTACATACAGGCTTGCATGACGATATTTCGGTGCAAGATCTGGGTATCGATAACATCACCGCCGCTGATGGTTTGGCAGTCGGGCGTGCCTCGGGATTTGTCGGAAGAGCGATGGAAAGGCTACTTGATGGTTTTTACACCATTGATGACGCTCGTATGTATCACCACTTGGGTGAGTTAAGTGAACTGGAAGGTATTAATCTAGAGCCTTCTGCATTAGCCGGTATGATTGGGGCAGTGCACGTCTCGAATAACCATGCTTATCAGTCTCGAATGAAATTTGACGAAGAAAAACTCAAAAACGCAACACATCTTGTTTGGGCAACAGGTGGGGGCATGGTTCCGGAAGATGAAATGGCGGCTTATCTCAAAAAATCTGGTCGGTAAATCAGCACTGTATACGTGC
>NZ_WXWS01000531.1:0-2474 GCF_009904715.1 Vibrio sp. V42_P2S4T144
GTCTAGACCTTGGGTTAGATTTGCAGTGTTACGTACTTCAATCCAGCGTCCAGTAAAGTCTTGTTGCCGCATAAACATAGGTCTCCCTGACTGAGTAATAAATAGGTACTCAAGCTCGGGGTTAATGGCATCATCCCCCTCAAAGAAATACGTATTATCTTCCTCTTTCAGCTCCTTGCACCATACTTTGAATTTCTCAAGGCGCTTTTTATACCTGTCAGACTGCGAGTAATCGTAAAGCATCTTCATCAATGTGGCTGGGATAATGGTATCCCGGCTTTTATTCTTCTCAGCAAAGCCCTCAGCAGTCTTTGTGAGTGATTGGTATTTATCACCGACCCCAAAATCCATCACAGGCTTTTTAAAAACCTCTTTGCCACCTTGAATCATTGTTTCGGGGTTAACTATCTGTCCCGAATGAAGGCTAGCCGCTTCCTCTCGCCGCAATCCAGTATAACGACAAATCAATGGGTGCAAGCAAAACTCAATAGGCAATGAATGCAGTTTATTATTGTCACCATGACGAACCACCCTGCGGGATTTCATTAATATGTTTTGCAGGATGTTCCATTCATTATTGGTAAATGGCTTTAGGTCACGGCGTAGGTTGCTGAGGCTTGTACCACCACTGCGAGATGACTTGGAAAACTTAATCCGCATATCCGTCGTGTGTACCTGCTTACGTTGATAAGCTTTCATACTGGAAGCAGGCGCCTGGAAATGTATATTCACCGCCTCAAATTGGAAGGGAGGGTTATTGAAGCGGATACCTTGACGAAGGCAGTGTTTATAGAAACCTACGACACTGCTCATATATTGCCTAGCTGTTGTTTTAGCCAATACACCATCAATAGCTAGCTGCTTTATGCCATCCCGATATTGGTAGGTTAACCGCTCTTGTTTGTTACGGGGAAAAGCCCCCCATTCCGGGCGGGGGTCATCATAGAGAGGGTCAAAGTCCCCTTCATCGTATTCAGCATCCCACTCTGCCTGCTTGTCCAATACAAAACTGAAGTAATGAGCAAGCCCCTGCGCATCCGTACCAAGCTCAAGCACACCATCATCGAGTGCTTTCGACAATAAGAACTCATTGACCATATCTAATGGTTGGTAGCTGATTAGGTTGTCTTTGTCGTCATACCCAGCGATATAGAGTAAGGGGAGTTTCTTAATGGGGATCTTATTGCCATTGGCACGGTAGGTAACCTGAGATTCGCCATTCTCATCAATGGATACCAATGGTTTCTCGTAAACGAAGTTAGGGATAGATGAAATTTCTACCTCTTTTCGTATAGTCTCTTTCTGGTTTTTCCTGCTTTCTGGCATACGCACCCACACAAAACTGTATACATAAACAGTATAAATCTAGTTTTCAACTTTAAAAGTTATCTGTGCTGGTTTTCGTTATTGCGATCAAAAAAACCGCCACTGATGTGCAATATGCATTAATGGCGGCATTCTTGAATTGTATTGAGTCACCATGAATCATCACGCAATGTATGATTCACTAAAAAAGCATTCTCAACTTTAAAAGTTAATTATCTCTTTTTAGCCCATTCAGGTAAGTTTTGAATATGGTCTTCCCAATCCACCACATCAATCTCGTAAACCACTTTGTTACGGACACTTTCCCCAGCCGCATGCATTGCGGACTTAGAGCCTGTAATCAACGGATGCCATTCTGGTAAAGGCTGCTTTTCAGCCAACAGACGGTAAGCGCACGTGTGTGGCAGCCAAGTAAAATCGTCGATGTCTTCTCGGGTCAGCTTGGTGCACTCTTCACCCGAAGTGAAACGGTTTGGGTAATCCTTACATGAACACGTTTTACTGTTCAGCCAGCTACAAGCCACATTGGTATAGTAGATTTCATCGGTATCTTCATCCATCAGCTTATGCAAACAACATTTGCCACAACCATCACAGAGAGATTCCCATTCCTCTTCTGTCATCTGCTCTAACGATTTACTTTGCCAAAATGGAGTGCTCATACTTCAGGTCTCACCAAGGGAATTTAGGGGGCGATTTATACTCTTCTCAACGCAAAAGTTCAAGTTTTGAGAAGATCTTGCATCCTTCCCACATAACGGTGGAGATATTCAACTACTTTCGTTTTACTGTTCTATCCTTAAACAAGTTTCCATTACTCAATTGATCAAGAAGGCATTAAGGAGTTTTCATGGGTATTATTTCTTGGATTATTTTGGGCTTAATCGCCGGCGCACTTGCTAAATGGCTCATGCCAGGAAAAGATGGGGGCGGTTGGATTGCAACAATGTTACTTGGTATTGCAGGGGCATTTGTAGGTGGCTTCCTTGGCGGCATTCTCGGTTTCGGCGGAGCAACTGGCGTCAACATTGGTAGTATCATTACCGCAACACTAGGCGCATTTATTCTGTTGTTTGTTTATAACCGTTTCTTAAAATAATCACGATGATTTAAAAGCAAAAAACCAAAAAGGGAGCGTAATGTTAAGC
>NZ_WXWS01000327.1:0-2469 GCF_009904715.1 Vibrio sp. V42_P2S4T144
AGAGTGACTTGCTCAATGACTGACGGGTATGACTGTTATCAGAATGCTTTAGCTGAGCGTGTAAATGGGATACTCAAAATGGAGCTCTTGCTGAAGAAACCGAAAGATCTGAAAGAAGCAAGGACGATGGTAGCAGAGTCTGTAGATATCTATAATCAAATGAGGCCTCATACGGCTTTAAAATACAAAACGCCCGATGAAGTACATCGAGCGTTTTAGTTAAAAAGTGTCAACCCATATCAGGACGGGTCATTGTAGCAACTTAAACCGTCGCTTTAATCACTCGTGATTATGCGTCTGTACGACGGCCACGACCGTGACCACGTTCACCACGATGTGCACCACGGTGATCACCACCACGGTTGCGATCGAAACGACGTTCGCCACCTTCACGATTACCATCGCGGTTGCCGTCACGGTTACCACGGAAACCACCTTCGCGACGACCGCCTTCACGACGATCACCACCACGATTGCCGCCTTCGCGGTTGCCACGGTAACCACCGCCATCACGACGACCACCTTCGCGACGACCACCGTCACGGCGACCACCACGAGACTCGCGGAAATCATCGAAATCACATACTACAGCACCAACATCTTGTTGACGGATACGTAGTTTGCTTAGCTTGTTCGCCGCGTCTGAAGTCATTGCTTTAGGTAGCTGTACGAATGTGTGGCCTTGAGCTAGCTTGATCGCACCGATAGAACCTTTACCTAGACCTAGTTCGTTTGCTAGAGCGCCAACGATGTCTTTAACTTGAACGCCTTGCTCACGACCAACTTGAAGCTGGTAAGTATCCCAGTCTTGGTTGTTGAAGTTACGACCGCCATCGCGACCACCTTCACGACGCTCTTTACGACGTTGCTTGTCACGCTCAATTGCTTCAACCATTGGGTCTTCGCCAATGTAGAACAGAGGACGTTTGCCTTGCTGACGCTTAAGAAGCATAGCAGCAAGTGTTGCTGGGTCGATGTCTAGAGAAGTTTGTAGTTTCTCTACCAACTCAGCAAATTTGTCTAGTGCTTTGTGCTCTTTCTCTGCTTCAAGCTCAGCGCCTAGCTTAGCTAGACGAGCTTCAGCAACTTGGTCACGTAGAGGAAGTTGGATTTCTTCCATAGATGACTTAGTTACACGCTCGATAGTGCGAAGCATACGAATTTGGTTAGTGCGAACTAGAAGGATCGCTTTACCCTTACGTCCAGCACGGCCAGTACGACCGATACGGTGGATGTATGACTCAACATCAAATGGGATGTCGTAGTTGAATACGTGCGTAATACGTGGAACGTCAAGACCACGAGCTACAACATCAGTTGCAACTAGGATGTCAATAACACCTTGTTTGATGTGATCAACAGTACGCTCACGTAGAGACTGAGGAATGTCACCGTGCAGTGCAGCTGCTTTGAAGCCACGTGCAGATAGCCAGTCAGCCAGACGCTCAGTATCTTGACGAGTACGTACGAATACGATTGACGCGTCAGTTTCTTCAGTTTCAAGAAGACGAGACATTGCTTCATCTTTCTCTACACCTTTCACTACCCAGAACTGTTGTTGAACTTTGTCTACAGTGTGGTTTTTACCAGCAACGTCAACCGTTACAGGGTCACGAAGGAAACGTTCAACGATCTTCTTCAGCATTGGAGGCATAGTTGCAGAAAACAGAACGCGTTGTGCTGACTCTGGAGCGTGCTCCATGATCGCAGTTACGTCATCTACGAAACCCATGTTTAGCATTTCGTCTGCTTCATCAAGAACGAAAGTACTAACTTCGTCTAGGTGTAGACGTTCGCGATTGATAAGATCTTGAACACGGCCTGGAGTACCGACAACTACATGAGCGCCACTTTTAAGAGCACGCATTTGGTCGACAATAGATGCGCCACCGTAAATCTCTAGAACTTTCAAACCTTTGATGTTTTTACCAAGGTTTTTCATTTCCGCTGCAACCTGAATTGCCAGCTCACGAGTCGGAGCAAGTACAATCGCTTGCGGTTTGCGTTGGTTTAGATCGAGTTTGTTGAGAAGAGGCAGAGAGAACGCTGCTGTTTTACCTGTACCTGTTTGAGCTTTACCCAGCGCGTCAGCACCTTCCAATAGGTGTGGGATTGCCGCAGCCTGAATTGGAGTTGGTGACACGAAACCCATTCCGTCTAGAGCAGAAAGGATAGAATCATTCAGAGATAAATCACTGAATTGAATAACAGAATCTTGCATTGGGATCCTACTTAATTAAACAAAAAAACAGTCCCATATGCTCTTCCAATTCGATACTGATCCATCCAGATACTGATTCCATTCAGACGGGAACACAGCACAGTACACAACCGCGATAAGCCATTAGGGACGACTAAGGGAGGCGGATTATTCCTTAAAAGCATAAAAAAATCCAGAAAAAATTGAATTACATCACAATTTATTCTCAACAATGGTATTTTTAGCATATTTTTCCACCAACCCTACCA
>NZ_WXWS01000561.1:0-2467 GCF_009904715.1 Vibrio sp. V42_P2S4T144
CATCTAATGTGTGATTTTAAAAAAAGCCCGCCTCTCCCAGGTAGAAAAGAGAAGCGGGCAATGCATATTTACAAGCTAATTATTTAAATCTTCTGAGTGCTTGATGGACTATGTTTATATCTTACTTGTGAAAGTACGAGTGATGACGTCTTGCTGTTGCTCTGTCGTTAGAGAGTTAAAACGTACCGCATAACCAGACACTCGAATCGTCAACTGAGGGTATTTCTCTGGATGTTCAACCGCATCCAATAACATCTCTCGGTCTAGAACGTTGACGTTAAGGTGTTGACCACCTTCAATCGCAATGCCCTCGTTGCTTGCTTCGTGATGGAAGTAACCATCCATTAGCGCAGCTAGGTTCTTCTTCTGACTCAAGTCATCTTTACCCAATGCGCTCGGCACAATTGAGAAAGTGTAAGAAATACCATCTTTAGCGTAAGCAAACGGCAATTTAGAAACCGATGCCAGAGACGCAACCGCCCCTTTTTCATCACGACCGTGCATTGGGTTTGCACCCGGTCCAAAAGGCATACCTGCGCGACGGCCATCAGGTGTATTACCCGTTTTTTTACCGTAAACCACGTTAGATGTGATTGTTAAAATCGATTGAGTTGGCACTGCTTCGCGGTAGGTGTGCATCTTCTGAATTTTCTTCATGAAGCGCTCAACTAGATCACAAGCGATGTCATCAACACGGGCATCGTTGTTACCAAATTTTGGATAATCACCTTCGATTTCAAAATCAACGGCGATGCCATCTTCATCACGAACAGGTTTCACGGTCGCGTATTTAATTGCCGCCAAAGAGTCAGCGACAACAGACAGACCTGCAATACCACACGCCATGGTGCGGTGCACGTCGCGATCCATCAATGCCATCAGTGATGCTTCGTAGCTGTAACGGTCATGTGAGTAATGGATGATGTTCAACGCTGTGACGTATTGCGTTGCTAGCCACTCCAACATATTGTCGAAACGAGGCATCAAAGCGTCAAAGTCGAGAATTTCATCTTGAACTTTGTCCACTACCGGACCCACTTGCGCTTTCGATTTTTCATCGATACCACCATTGATGGTGTAAAGCAGTGCTTTTGCAAGGTTGGCACGTGCACCAAAGAATTGCATGTGCTGACCAACAACCTGCGGGCTCACACAACAGGCAATCGCGTAGTCGTCATTGTCGAAATCAGGACGCATTAGATCGTCGTTTTCGTATTGAACCGAAGAGGTATCAATCGACACTTTTGCAGCATATTGTTTGAACGCTTCAGGTAATTGCTCTGACCAAAGAATCGTCATGTTTGGCTCAGGAGCAGGGCCCATAGTATGTAGTGTATGTAAGTACCGGAATGTCGTTTTAGATACTAGCGTACGGCCATCAACGCCCATACCAGCCATGGCTTCGGTTGCCCAGATTGGGTCGCCAGAGAACAATGAATCGTATTCTGGTGTGCGTAGGAAGCGAACCATGCGTAGCTTCATGATGAAGTGGTCAATCATTTCTTGCGCTTGTGATTCATCAATCAAACCGTTTGCTATATCGCGTTCTAGATAGACGTCTAGGAAAGTCGAAGTACGGCCCAGTGACATTGCTGCGCCGTTTTGCGATTTAACCGCCGCTAGGTAGCCAAAGTAGGTAAATTGGATCGCTTCTTGTGCAGTTTTTGCAGGTAGCGACATATCAATGCCGTATTTCAGACCCATTTGACGAATGTCTTCAAGCGCTTGAACTTGATCGGCTATTTCTTCGCGCAGACGAAGTGTTTTCTCAAGATCGTTGCCTTGTTCTAAGAACGTTTGTGTTGAGTTGTATTGCTCTTTTTTGTCTGCTTTTAAGAAGTCGATACCGTATAGGGCGAGACGACGATAGTCACCAATGATACGACCACGGCCATAGGCATCAGGAAGGCCCGTGATGATGCCTGATTTACGACACGCCAGAATTTCTTGGGTGTAAAGGTCGAAACACGCTTTGTTGTGAGTTTTACGGTATTCAGTGAAGATTTTTTCAACCGTTGGATCTAGCTCGCGGCCATAAACTTCGCACGAGTTTTTTACCATGCGAATCCCGCCATTGGCGATGATTGCACGTTTTAGCGGTTGATCAGTTTGTAAGCCAACGATCTTTTCCAGATCTTTGTTGATGTAGCCTGCATCGTGGGAAGTGATTGTTGAGGGCAAGTCTGTGTCAAAATCAATAGGGGCGTGTGTGCGGCTTTCTTGTTTTATGCCTTCAAGCACTTGGTTCCATAATGCTGAAGTGGATTCGCTAACTTCAGCTAAGAAAGTCTCGTCTCCCTCATAGGGTGTATAGTTTTTTTGGATGAAGTCACGAGTGTTGACAGAGTTTTGCCATTCACCAGCAGTAAATCCAGCCCATGCATCTAGCATGTCAGTTGTCGGAATAGTCATAAGTAAATCCCTAAGTTATTGATAATTAGAATGGAGGCGACGAGTAGGACGGAAC
>NZ_WXWS01000661.1:0-2464 GCF_009904715.1 Vibrio sp. V42_P2S4T144
GATGATACCAATCACAATAAATAAGTGATCAGAAATAGCGTAGGGAAAATGCTTGAGAACAAGGCGCAATTTTTCGATAAGTAGTTATTCTACAATCAAAAATTGCAACGCAGTTATCGAGTATTTTAACAAGCTAGAATGACCAGTTATTTACTACGATTGGTATGAGTTTTGGTCAAGCCTTACAGTTTCTCTAGTCGTGCGTAAGCAGTTACCAACCATTTGATGCCTTCACCGTTAAAGGCAATCTGTACACGGCTTTGTGGACCACTGCCTTCGAAGTTGATGATGGTGCCTTCACCAAACTTTGGATGCATCACACGAGAACCTAGCGTAAAGCCGGTTTCATTAAAGCTCTCTTTCACAACAGTTTGGCTAAATCGACCACTGCTTGAAGGACGGCTAACTTGCGCCTTCATTCGTACTTCATCTAAACAAGTTTCTGGCAGTTCACGGATAAAGCGAGACGGTTTATGGTATTTATCCTGACCGTACAAACGACGCATTTCAGCATAAGTGATGTACAGTTTCTGCATTGCACGGGTCATGCCTACGTAACACAGACGGCGTTCTTCTTCTAAGCGCCCTGCTTCTTCTGCCGACATTTGGCTTGGGAACATGCCTTCTTCCACACCGACCATAAACACCAATGGGAACTCTAGACCTTTCGCACTGTGTAATGTCATGAGCTGAACCGCATCTTCAAATTCGTCCGCTTGTCCTTCGCCCGCTTCTAGTGCTGCGTGGGTTAGGAATGCCGTCAGCAGTGACATGTCTTCGGCTTCTTCTGGTTTCTCGAATTGGCGAGTTGCGGTCACCAATTCCTCCAAGTTCTCAATACGTGCCTTAGACTTTTCGCCCTTCTCTTGCTCGTACATCGCGAACAAGCCCGAGTATTTAATTACATGGTCAGTTTGGTGATGCAGCGGCATCTCTAAGGTGTCGTCTTCTAGCGCGGTGACAAGCTCGATAAAACGGCTCAGAGCACCAGCAGCGCGACCAGCAAGCACCTTCTCGTCCAACATTGCCACACTCGCTTCCCACATGGTGCAACCACGATCACGAGCCGCAAAACGGATGGTTTCAAGCGTCTTATCGCCCAAACCACGCGTTGGCGTATTCACCACACGTTCAAACGCCGCATCATCGTTACGGTTGGCAATCAGACGCATGTAGCTCAAGGCATCTTTGATTTCCTGACGTTCGAAGAATCGCATGCCGCCATAGATACGATAAGGCAGACCGGCTTGAATTAACGCTTCTTCCAGAACACGCGACTGGGCGTTGTTACGGTAAAGCATCGCAGCGTCATTCAGAGCACCGCCCTTGTCTTGCCACTCTTTGATTTTGTTCACCGCAAAACGGGCTTCATCTAATTCGTTGTAAGCGCTGTAAACCGAGATAGGCTCACCGACCACGCCATCCGTCCACAACTCTTTACCCATACGCTCGGTGTTATTCGCAATCAGGGTGTTAGATGCTTCCAGAATGGTCTTAGTGGAACGGTAGTTTTGCTCAAGACGAATGGTATTCACGCTTGGGAATTCCAGCGTAAACTTCTCAATATTCTCGACTTTTGCACCACGCCAGCCGTAAATCGACTGGTCGTCATCGCCTACGATCATCACGTGACACTCAGGACCCGCCATCATACGTAGCCAAGCATATTGAATGTTGTTGGTATCTTGGAACTCATCCACCAAGATGTGCTTAAAGCGTGCTTGGTAGTGTTCACGGACGAACTTGTTATCACGCAGTAGCTCATGTGCGCGCAGCAAGATTTCCGCAAAATCGACTAAACCAGCACGGTCACACGCCTCTTGGTAAGCGGTGTACAACTGCAGATATGTCTTGGTTACTGGATCATGGTACGCATCAATGTGCGACGGGCGCAGACCTTCGTCTTTCTTACCGTTAATCCACCATGCCACTTGGCGTGCCGGCCACTGCTTCTCATCGAGGTTTTGCGCTTTAATCAAACGCTTTAGTAGACGCTGTTGGTCGTCACTGTCAATGATTTGGAAATCTTCCGGTAGCTTCGCATCAAGATAGTGTGCACGCAGAATACGGTGACAAATGCCGTGGAAAGTACCATTCCACATACCGCCTGCACTGCCCATCATTAGCTCTTCGATACGTCCACGCATCTCTGCCGCCGCCTTATTGGTAAAGGTTACCGACATAATTGAAAACGGAGATGATTGCTCGACCGACATCAGCCAAGCGATACGGTGAACAAGAACGCGTGTCTTACCACTTCCTGCGCCAGCAAGAACGAGCAAGTTTTCTAGAGGTGCTGCAACGGCTTCACGTTGTTTATCGTTCAAACCGTCGAGTAATAGAGATGGATCCATCATGATGAGAGCTACTGGTTATTTATACATAAAAACCGATTATAACCTAAACAACCGGGTGCTGTTTAGACAAAACTTGATAAAAAAATCGATGTTTTTTTGCCCAATAC
>NZ_WXWS01000008.1:0-2463 GCF_009904715.1 Vibrio sp. V42_P2S4T144
GCGCTGGCTGTTTCGATACAGTTAATGGATGACCCGAGCGTCCCCTTTAAATAACTGAGACAGATCGATAGTGAATATCGTCACTGTCGGACGTTTAGGCAGAGCATTTTCGATCGAAAACTCTGGCCCAGCTGGAACGAGGGGGAAGTGAATAGCAGTCGGCCACGTTGACGAAGCTTCATTACCGCCCGGCTCAGATATTGAGAAAGAAAACGCAGGTAAACGGGTCATAACACTTACCTCAAATGACTGATTAGCGGGCTCAAGCGAGCCCGCTTAGATTTTGCAATGTTATTGTTATTTTAACGCTTACTTAATCACTAACGGTTGATGACGTTAGATATCAAGTTCTTTGTCTTCAACGTGGTTGGTGATCATCGCTTCAGTGGTGATCATCAAGCCAGCAACAGACGCAGCGAATTGAAGCGCTGAGCGTGTTACTTTCGCAGGGTCCAAGATGCCCATTTCGATCATGTTGCCGTATTCACCTGTTGCAGCGTTGTAACCGTAATCGGAATCACCAGATTTGACAGCGTTCGCCACAACAGAAGCTTCGTCACCTGCGTTAGTTGCGATTTGACGAAGAGGCTCTTCCATTGCACGTAGCGCAACTCGGATACCCACGTTTTGGTCATCATTGTCGCCTTTTAGATCCGCCAATTCTTTCGCGATCTTAGTTAGGGCAACACCACCACCAGCAACAATACCTTCTTCAACCGCTGCGCGAGTAGCGTGTAGTGCATCGTCCACGCGATCTTTCTTCTCTTTCATCTCAACTTCGGTTGCAGCGCCGATCTTGATCACCGCTACGCCGCCAGAAAGCTTCGCAACACGTTGTTGAAGCTTGTCTTTATCGTATTGAGAGGTGGTTGTTTCGATTTGTTTTTCAATCGAAGCCACACGATCAGCAATCGCGCTTGCTTCTGCTGCGCCACCCACAATGGTTGTTGTGTCTTTGGTGATGGTCACTTTCTTCGCACTACCTAGTTGCTCTAACGTTGCTTTTTCGAGCTCTAGGCCGATTTCTTCAGAGATGACCGTACCAGCAGTTAGTACCGCAATGTCTTCCATCATCGCTTTACGGTTGTCACCAAAGCCAGGCGCTTTCACCGCGGTCGCACGCACGATGCCGCGCATGTTGTTCACAACCAATGTCGCTAGCGCTTCACCTTCGATGTCTTCAGCAATGATCAATAGCGAGCGAGAAGATTTCGCCACTTCTTCTAGTACAGGCAATAGCTCGCGGATGCTGCTGACTTTTTTGTCCACCAATAGGATGTAAGGGTTGTCTAGCTCGACGCTGCCATTTTCTTGGTTAGTGATGAAGTATGGCGACAAGTAACCGCGGTCAAATTGCATACCTTCAACCACAGACAATTCGTTGTTTAGACCTTGGCCTTCTTCAACCGTAATCACGCCATTGCGACCCACTTTCTCCATCGCTTCTGCAATGATTTCACCGATCGCGCGATCGCTGTTTGCAGAAATGCTACCCACTTGGGTGATAGATTCTTTGTCGCTGCATGGCTTAGACATTTCACGTAGTTTCTCAACCGCCGCTTCAGTGGCTTTGTCGATACCACGTTTTAGGTCCATTGGGTTCATGCCAGAGGCTACCGCTTTAAGACCTTCATTGATGAAAGATTGCGCCAGTACGGTAGCGGTCGTTGTACCGTCCCCCGCTTCATCATTCGCTTTGGACGCCACTTGTTTCACCATTTGTGCGCCCATGTTTTCGAACTTATCTTTCAGTTCGATTTCTTTCGCTACAGACACGCCATCTTTGGTGATGGTTGGCGCGCCGTAAGATTTATCAAGCACAACGTTGCGGCCTTTCGGGCCTAGTGTCACTTTTACTGCGTCCGCCAGTAAGTTCACACCTTTCAGCATTTTTTGACGTGCGTCATTAGCAAATAATACGTCTTTTGCAGCCATGGTTATCTCCTCAAAAAACTACTACAAAAATAATTACTCAACGATTGCTAACACATCAGATTCGGACAGAATTAAGTATTCTGCGCCGTCAATTTTCTCGGTTTTCACGCCGTAACCGTCATTGAAAATGATTTGGTCGCCCACTTTGACTTCCATCGCAGCGCGTTCGCCATTTTCAAGACGTTTACCTAAACCAACAGCAATGACTTTCCCGCGGTTTGATTTTTTCACCGACTGAGAAGTTAAAACGATTCCCCCTTCAGATTTATTTTCCACCTCTTGTCTTTCAACAATTAGCTTGTCATTTAAAGGACGAATTTTCATTTTTAAGTGCCTCCTACTTGGAACCAAAAATAAAAGACAAAATAAACATCAAGATGGATTTGCGAGTCGACAGCTCGCTTTCGATGAAAATAATAAGGTCGAAAAATGAGAGTTCAAGAGGTGAATTTGATAAAAATTTTTTATTAAATTAAATAAAATTTCCTATCGAATTATCGCATTCACAACCACTTAGCATCTCTTTAT
>NZ_WXWS01000228.1:0-2438 GCF_009904715.1 Vibrio sp. V42_P2S4T144
TACTTTAACTACGATGTGTACGGTGAATAAACCGTAATTAAGCGACCGTTGGCTTGTTCCTAGAAGTAGTCAACGGTCGATTTTTTGAGTTTAGGGATTAGGAACTCACCTATGCTAGATTTACAAGGATACGAAGCTTCGATTTTGAAAGGAGCTTTAGTAACAATAGAAGTTGCAGTGCTTTCACTCATTCTCGCCATGGTCTTAGGCATGCTTGGCGCATTAGCTAAGTTAGCACCTTACAAATGGGCAAGGGCGATTGCCACTCTTTACACCACCGTCATTCGCGGCATTCCAGATTTGGTTCTGATGATGCTAATTTTCTTTGGTGGACAAATACTTTTAAATAACAGCCTTTACTCCATCAACGAAACGCTCAACGAGTGGTTTGCCTCGAGTGATCCAAACCATGAATGGACGTCTTACTTACCTGATTATATTGATGTCAGCCCATTTATAGCTGGTGTACTCACGATTGGTTTTATCTTTGGCGCCTACATGGCGGAGACTTTTCGTGGAGCGATCATGGCGGTGGACAAGGGTGAATTAGAAGCGGCGAAAGCTTATGGGATGAGTTCTGCTTTATCGTTTAGAAGAATCTTACTTCCTCAGATGATTCGTCATGCATTACCTGGATTTGGTAATAACTGGTTAGTGTTACTTAAGACCACAGCGTTAGTTTCCATTATTGGTCTGGATGACATGGTGAGAATGAGCTCATTGGCAGCAGGTACAACGAAAATGCCGTTCACCTTTTACATGGCTGTCGCGCTCATCTTTCTATTTTTTACCAGCGTTTCGACCGGGCTACTCAAGCTTGTTGAGCGTAAGTTCAGTATTCATGCGAGGTAAGTTATGGACTTTTCTTTGATTATTGAAAGCTTTCCAACTTATCTTCAGGGACTTTGGACAACAGTTTGGTTAGTGGGATTAGCGTTGGTTATTGGCTTGTGTGTCTCTATCCCATTAGCCGTGGCACGCAATAGTACCAATTACGCTCTAAGCTTACCTTCTTGGGGATTCATTTACTTTTTCCGTGGAACGCCGCTATTGGTTCAGCTGTATTTGATTTACTACGGCATGGATCAGTTTTTCCCTGTGAAAGATACCTTGTGGGAGAACGCTTGGTTCTGTGCTTTGGTCGCTTTTATTCTGAATACATCGGCTTACACCGCAGAAATTATTCGTGGTGCGATTAATGGTTTGCCGAAAGGTGAGGTGGAAGCTGCGAAAGCCTATGGCATGAGTAAGTTTATGACATACAGACGTATTATCTTGCCGAGTGCATTGCGTCGAGCATTACCAGCTTATTCCAACGAGGTCATATTTATGCTGCACGGAAGTGCAGTCGCGGGCATCGTTACCATCATGGATTTAACTGGTGCTGCGCGTCTAGTTAACTCGCGCTACTATGCACCATTTGAGTCTTTCCTGACGGCGGGGCTGTTCTACATGGCACTGACGTTTATGATTTTGTGGTGTTTCAAAGTGGCAGAGAGGCGTTTCTTAGCTTATCTACGTCCTTTAAGCTAATTATCAATAGAGGCAATAGCACCGGAATGGGTGCTATTGCTTTTGATAATTTTGTTATCTTCATTCCTATTTTTCCAGCCGATATAAAAGACTCTTTCTTATTATTCATTAACTTACATTAACATTCGGTAAACTCATTGTTTAGTAAGTAAAAATGAAAAAAACAATTCTATCGTTGGGCATTGCCGCCTTAGCCACAGGATGTGGTGGGGGAGAGGGAGAATCACAACCTAATGCTCAAGTAAAACCAACGCCAGCTCCAGTTCAACAAGCTCTGGAAACTGGTAATGCACTGCTCGTTTCTGACCCGAGCGATTTCATTCGTAAAAGTCATCAAGTTGTGCAAGCTCACAAGATGCAGTCGAATACGATCAAATCTGCAATTGCGAAAAGCCTTTCAGGTCTTTATTGGGATCCAACCCATGATGCCGCGATCTTGGCACCTCAGTATGGCTTCAACGACACCATCTTGATGACCAATAAGGCCATGGCAAGCGGTTACAAAGATCAAGCTCTGTCAATTGGCGTTGCCGGGGAAAAGTCTAATGGTCAACGTTACGCACTATTAGGTAGTAACCCATTTAGAACGGCACAACGTTTTCCCGACTCTTCCAACGCGGCGATGACGCAATGGTTAAGTAACCTGGTCACTTGGTTGTCGGGTGGAGTTACTTCAAACGTCGTCATCGCGCAAATGGATCAGTCTTATTACTTTCCGGATGAGCAAGCGACTCGGAATTGGCTGAAAGACAATGTTTCACAAGAGCTGGCGTTTAACGAGGCCAACCTATGCGATGGTTCGAAGCTACTTAGCTGCTTGCAAACCAATACTCCAAACTTATTGATCTTGTCACAGCATCTGCAATCTGGAGATACCAACAAACCAGTACTCGAAGCTTTGGAAT
>NZ_WXWS01000406.1:0-2428 GCF_009904715.1 Vibrio sp. V42_P2S4T144
CGATAGTAGTAGACTTTTTCATGTATGGACTCCTTAGATTTAGGCTTTGACACCATAAATTCTAGCTCCCTCCAGAGGGAGGGAGTCCATACATCGCGAGCCATAGCGAGACTAAGAATCTGCTTGCCGCTTGCTGCAGACCATAGAGCGGTTAGCAGAATGTCTCGATGTACAGCGCTTCCACCTTATCTCTGGCCCATTGCGTTTTACGCAGGAACTTCAGCGACGATTTGATTGAAGGATCTTTCTTGAAACAGTTCACACGAACGCGCTCATACATGCCATTCCAACCAAAGTGTTCAACTAGTCGGGTGACGATTTTCTCTAAACTCAACCCGTGAAGTGGGTTATTCGGCTGCTGTTGACTCATGCTATTGATCCGGTAAAGTGAAGTTGCGCGCTAATCTAACTCAAACTCGCCGTGCAACCTAATGTTTTAACCTTGAATTGGCCTACGACTCTCCCCTATAGTAGCCCAAACTTCTTAAAAGCCCTTTTCACAATGAAAGCCCTCAACGACCTCAATATTTTTGTCGAAACCGCGCGCCAAGGCAGCTTTTCAAAAGCCGCTAACAGCATGGACATGACACCTGCCGCCATTAGCGCATCGATTAAGCGTCTTGAAGGGCAAATCGGTTTCCCGTTGTTTGTGCGTTCCACCCGAAGCCTGCGTTTAACCTCAGAGGGCGAACTGTTTTTAGACAAAACCACGCAAGCGTTGGCAACATTGCAAGAGGGGTTGGATCAGATCTCAAGTGCGCGCGGGGAGTTGTCTGGTCAGCTGCACATTACTGCACCCTCCGATTTTGGTCGCAATATGTTGCTCGATTGGGTGGATGAGTTCATCGAACTCTACCCAAATGTTTCCATTAAACTAGAGCTGTCCGATAGCTTGACGGATATGTATACCAAGCCTGTCGATATTGCGATTCGCTACGGCGAACCGGCCGACTCCAATCTGGTCGTATTGGCATTGTGTGGGTCAAACGAACGGATATTATGTGCATCGCCAGAGTACGTAGCTACACATCCAGAACTCACCTCTCCTGCCGATTTAACGCAACACAATTGCTTGTGCTACATGGTCGCGGATTCGGTCTACAACAAATGGACGCTCACGCGTGGCAGCGAGAATGAACAAATCGTGGTCAGCGGTAACTTGTTGAGCAACGATAGTGACTTGCCACACCGGTTAGCGATCAAAGGCAAAGGCATTGCGAATAAATCATTGATGGACATCAGCCGAGACTTAATCGAGGGAAGATTGGTGCGAGTGTTACCAGAGTGGGATTGCGGCCCAGTGCCGCTCTACATGGTATGTGCCGATCGTCGATTATTGACGCCAACGATTCGGACTTTCCGCGACTTTATCCAACAAAAATGCTGCCAGCAACGCGCCAACGTGCTGGCAACCTTCTGTCATTAGGCGATAAATCGAAGAGGACGAATCTGGGTATATTCAACCCAATCGTTCTCTTCCAATGTTTCAAGAAACGTCGCCATATGCGGGCTTTGCAAATGCTTATCCAAGGCCTCTTGCGATGCCCAGATTTCTTGGAACATAAATAGGCCATCAACTTTTTCGTCGAGATACAACTCGTATTGGCAACAGCCTTCTTCTTTGCGAGTTGGCTCTAGTAAACCAGCAAGCAAATTCACCACCTGATCCTTACTGTCTGGATAGGCTTTCACTTCTGCGACTAAGTGGATCATCGTTTTATCACTCTTTTCCGATTTATATATTGATTACAAGGTTCTACGTCACCTGCAAGTAAGCTCGAATTAGATCTCGGTGAATACGGTTTCTGCGTCCCAGCGAGACTTTGGCGTTTTCGCGTTGAAGTCATCTTCCGCGTGGTAGCCAAGCGGCACGATTACAACGCTGGTGTAACCTTTTTCACGCAAGCCAAATTCTTCATCCAGCACTTTGGGATCAAACCCTTCAATTGGCACTGCATCGATTTCTAACGTCGAAGCACCCAGCAGCAACGTACCCACGTTAAGGTAAACTTGTTTCTCCATCCAATGGTTCGCATCTTTCAGATCAAAACGGTGCATGTTCACAAAGTAGCTACGACCACCGCGCACAGCCGCTTTCGCTTCTTCGGTTGGGAATCGGCCATCTTTTTCTTCTTGCGCCATTAGCGCTTCAATGTAGTCGTTATCAATGCCTGTTTTTGCACAAAACACCAATACGTGAGATGCGTTGAGAATCTTCGCCGCGTTAAACGCGTAATTCTCTTGCGCCGCTTTAGCGATGCGCTGTTTGCCTTCTTCTGTGCTTGCCAGAATGAAATGCCAAGGCTGGGAGTTCACACTCGATGGACTAAAACGAATCAGCTCTTTAACTGCGTCGATTTTTTCTTGAGGTAGCTTGCGCGTTGGGTCAAACACTTTCGTTGAGTAACGAGATTTTGCAGCTTGTACG
>NZ_WXWS01000240.1:0-2427 GCF_009904715.1 Vibrio sp. V42_P2S4T144
AAAGAATAAAGTGTGCCGACTTAGCTCAGTAGGTAGAGCAACTGACTTGTAATCAGTAGGTCACCAGTTCGATTCCGGTAGTCGGCACCATTCTTTTGCCTCGATAGCTCAGTCGGTAGAGCAGAGGATTGAAAATCCTCGTGTCGGTGGTTCGATTCCGCCTCGAGGCACCATATCTGGTGCACTTGCTTCATAAGCAAGACACAAAAAAGAATAATTCCTCCTTAGCTCAGTTGGTAGAGCGACGGACTGTTAATCCGCAGGTCGCTGGTTCGAGCCCAGCAGGAGGAGCCACTTTTAAAGCCGCATCACTTGATGCGGCTTTTTTGTATCTGCTTTATACGTCATTTCTCACTTTCCCATTTATCTGCACTTCATTTCTAAACATCAGCGAACATTAAATCCTTTCTTCAAAAACACTTATTTCACGCTAAAAATTTAATCCTCATCGTAATTTCAATACGCATTAGTATCCGAGCATATTTATCTTCACTAAGATGCCCGAGTTATTACATTTCTTCTTTTAGCTATGCCTTGCATAGTGATAACACTTTATTTGTGAGCTAAATATGAAACTAAAAACTCAAGCCTATTTATTATCTGCGATCATATTGCTAGCTCTCCTAGCTCTGACCGCAACGGGCTTATGGACACTTCGCGTCGCAAGTAACCTTGATAACAAAGCTCGACTTACTGAGCTATTTAAAAGTGCGTACAGCATACTTACCGAAGTAGAAAAGATGGCTATCGAAGGCAAAATGCCGGAAGACGAAGCGAAAGCATTAGCCACTCGCCTACTTCGTAACAATATCTACAAAGACAACGAATACGTTTATGTCGCAGATGAAAATATGATGTTCATCGCCGCACCACTAGACCCTCAACTGCACGGAACCAGCTTCCATGACTTTAGAGATGGCAGTGGTAATAGCGTAGGCCAACTCATTCTAGATGTATTGGGGCACAAAACAGGTCAGATCGTTGAATATACCTGGAGCCAAAAACAAGCTGATGGCAGCATTGAAGAAAAACACTCGATAGCAGAAAAAACACCACACTGGGGCTGGGTTGTCGGTACAGGTATTGGCTTTAATGAAGTTAACGCACGTTTTTGGTCGACAGCACAATGGCAGCTTGTGCTGTGTCTGATTATCGCGGGAAGTATTCTAAGTGGCCTGATCATTTCGATTCGCAAAATGCTTCATCTACTTGGTGGAGAGCCTAACGACGTGCGTAAAGCAGTTCAAGCTGTCGCTCAAGGAGACATTCAGACCAGTTTTGATACTGTGGCACCGAGAGGAAGTATCTATCGTGCCGTGCAAGATATGAGTCAATCACTAGCTACCATGGTGACAAACCTAGAGAAGTCTATGCATGCACTGCGCGCAGAGTTGTTTGCCGTAGAGTCTCGATCAAATACGATTGCCGATCTTACCGTATCTCAGCAGCAATCAACGGCGATGATTGCCACTGCGATGACTGAAATGGCATCTTCAGCCAACCATGTTGCCAATTCAGCAAGCGACACCGCAAACAATACGGACGAGGCAGACAAACAAAGCCAACATACTCAGAAACTCATTCATAACACGGTTGAAAACATTCAAGGTTTAGCTTCTCAATTAAATACTGCGAGTAAAGCGGTCGCCGATCTAGATCAGGATGTAAATAATATTGTAAAAGTGCTCGATGTGATTGGTGATATTGCAGAGCAAACAAACCTATTGGCACTCAATGCAGCCATTGAAGCAGCACGTGCTGGAGAACAAGGCCGAGGCTTCGCAGTCGTTGCTGATGAGGTACGCAACCTAGCAGGACGCACACAAGACAGCACAAAAGAGATTCAGTATATGATCTCCAATCTGCAAGAAGGCTCTCGCAATGCCATTCACACAATGGAAATATGTGCAGAAACCAGTGAAAGCACTGTTACAGAGTCTAAGAATGCCTCTGAAGCTCTACAGCAAATTGTAACGGCGTTAGAATCTATCACCACAATGAGCCAGCAGATCGCTACTGCTGCCGCTGAGCAGACGCAGGTTAGCGATGATATTGCGCTACGCATAAACCTTATCGAGGAAAGCGGAGGCCAACTCAACTCTGTCGTAACCGAGAGTCAATCAAGTACTCAAAGTTTAGCTTCACTAGCGAATGAGCTAGAAGGTTGGGTAAACAAGTTCTCAGTAAAGCACTAGTTTAAAGTCAATTGTTCAATAAAAAGCACGTTTTCAGACGTGCTTTTTTGTTTTTATCGCCTTTATTTTGCAAGTGAACACACTATCAATGTTAAAACATCGCTTAAAGCATGGCGCATTGCTGCTAAAAACGCATAAAAACAGCCCACTCCGAGCACAAATTCATCAAACGATATTTTATTTTAATTTTATTGTTGACCTGAAAGCCGAAAAGCCTTTTAATACACCTCGT
>NZ_WXWS01000249.1:0-2426 GCF_009904715.1 Vibrio sp. V42_P2S4T144
CTATATGCAATCAGAGAGTTAAGGTTTGAGAGCTCGCTCTCCTCGCGCAATGCCAACGACACCACTACGAGCAACTTCGACAACTTCGGTCACTTCGGATATCGCTTGAATGAAGGCATCTAGCTTTTCACTCGTACCCGCAAGTTGTACGGTGTATTGGGAAGCCGTGACATCCACGATCTGGCCACGGAAGATGTCTGCCGTCCGCTTCACTTCTGCTCGCGCAAAACCACTGGCTTTCACTTTCACCATCATCAGTTCACGCTCAATGTGCTCATACTCGGTGACTTCTTGTACTTTCAGCACATCGATCAGTTTGTGTAACTGCTTCTGAATTTGTTCCAACTGCATCTCATCAGATGTAGTGGTAATGTTCATTCGCGACAGGGTTTCATCATCAGTCGGTGATACCGTCAAAGATTCAATGTTGTAACCACGTTGAGAGAACAAACCAACAACACGAGACAACGCACCCGGTTGGTTTTCCAATAGCAATGAAATAATGTGTCTCATATTAAGTTCTCTCCGTTTTGCTTAGCCACATTTTATCCATACCCTCACCTTTGATTTGCATCGGGTATACGTGTTCGGTTTCGTCTACGTTGATGTCCACAAACACCAGACGATCTTTCATATCCAACGCTTTTTGTAGCCCTTCTTCGAGCTGATCAGGCGTTTCGATACGAATACCGACGTGACCATAAGCTTCTGCAATCGCTGCAAAGTCAGGAACAGAACTCATGTAAGAATTAGAGTGACGACCTTGATAAATAATGTCTTGCCACTGTTTTACCATGCCTAAGAATCGGTTGTTCAGGTTGATGATCTTCACTGGAATGTCGTATTGCATGGCTGTAGACAATTCTTGAATGTTCATCTGAATACTGCCGTCACCAGTCACAACCACGACCTCTTCTTGTGGCATGGCAAACTTCACGCCCATACCAGCCGGAAGACCAAATCCCATGGTGCCAAGACCACCAGAGTTTATCCAACGGCGCGGCTTATTGAATGGGTAGTACAGCGCCGCAAACATCTGATGCTGGCCCACATCAGACGCCACATATGCGTCGCCATTAGTTAGCTTGTGCAGCGTTTCAATTACTTGCTGTGGCTTGATTCGTTCTGGAGACGTTTCATAAGACAAGCAGTTGCGGTCACGCCATACTTGAATGTCATCCCACCATGCAGTGATAGCATCTTGATCATTTCCACTACCTTGCTCTGCAAGCAGCCCGAGCATGGTTGTCAGCACTTTTTCCGCAGAACCTACGATCGGCAAATCCACTTTCACGTTTTTCGAGATCGATGACGGGTCGATATCAATATGCATCACTTTTGCGTTTGGGCAGTACTTTTCAAGGTTGTTGGTTGTACGGTCATCAAAACGCACACCGATACCAAAAATAAGATCGGCTTCATGCATTGCCATATTAGCTTCGTAAGTGCCGTGCATACCCAACATGCCCAGTGAGTTTTTATGTGTACCCGGGAATGCCCCCAAGCCCATCAAAGTACTCACAACGGGTAGGTTCAGTTTGTCGGAAAGCTCTAAAATATGTTCATGGGCGCCAGAAATCACCGCACCACCACCGATATAAAGCACTGGTTTTTTCGCTTCTAATAGCGATTTAAGCGCTTTTTTAATCTGGCCTTTATGGCCCGAAGTTGTCGGCTTGTAAGAGCGCATTGAAAGCGTTTCTGGATATTGATAAGGCAGTTTGATTTGCGGGTTCATTACATCTTTTGGCAAATCAATCACAACTGGACCAGGTCGACCTGTAGTCGCGATATAAAACGCTTTTTTGATTGTTTCAGGAATATCTTCCGCTTTTTTTACTAAAAAGCTGTGTTTGACCACTGGGCGGGAGACACCGACGATGTCACACTCTTGGAAAGCATCATTACCAATTAGGCTATTCGGTACGTTACCCGAGATAACGATCATTGGGATAGAGTCCATATACGCTGTTGCAATACCCGTAATGGTATTGGTCGCGCCCGGCCCCGAGCACACAAGTACGACACCCGGTTTACCGGTAGCTCGAGCGTAACCATCTGCCATATGAGTGGCGGCTTGCTCATGCCTTACAAGTACGTGTTTGATTTGATCGGTTTTGGCATGCAGTGCATCGTAGATATCCAAAACAGAGCCACCTGGGTAGCCAAAGATCTGCTCTACGTGCTCTTCTATCAGAGATTGAACCACCATCTCTGCGCCTGACAACATTGCTGTCATAATTGCTCTCCTTAGCCAGTTTCCTCACCGTAAGGTCAACGGATTGGTCTGGTTTTACATAGTCTAGGTCTTATTCGTAGCCTAATCGAAATACTTCCACGTTTTCGGCTATGTCTTGCGTTCGTCATAACATCCCGCAAGGTTACCCAACAAATGTAACGTTTTATTATCAAAGGGTCTAATGAGA
>NZ_WXWS01000476.1:0-2414 GCF_009904715.1 Vibrio sp. V42_P2S4T144
CTACTGAAGTGGTATTGCGTTAACATTTTTATACACTTGTTATAACTTTGTTACAAATGTATTTTGTCGAATTCCCCTTATAGCAGATGCTTTTCCCCTTCTTGACGAAGCAATCAAAGTTTCCATTTATGAGACATTGCTCACTTAAAGTGCAAACGCTTTCGTCGTGTTGCAGTATTTTTTGCTTTTGTTTCCCACCATTTGTGGTTAATGTCGAAAAACGTCAAAAATGCGGTAACAGCTAGGGTTCATAACTGCATGAGCAAGATAATTCATAAATGGAAGCAAATTTCTCTGATTGAAGAAGACGTTGTGCTTCCTACAGGACAGGCAATTACGCACACCACAATCCATCATCCGGGTGCTGCGGTGATTCTCCCTATTACAGCGGAGGGTCACATTGTCCTTGTCCACCAATTTCGGCCTTCACTTAATAAATGGCTATTGGAACTTCCTGCTGGTACCAGAGAAGGCAACGAAGAGCCACTCTGCTGCGCCAAAAGAGAGCTAGAGGAAGAAACGGGGTTTAGTGCAGAGAAATTCACGTCTCTCGGCCAAGTCACCCCTCTTGCCGGATTTTGTGATGAGATACAGTATCTATTTGTTGCCGAAAAGCTCAATAAAACAAACCGTTACGAGTGCGATGAAGACGAAGTGATTGAGGTCGTCACCTTGTCAATCAAGCAACTCGAAGAAAAGATTGTCGATGGCACGATCACCGATGCCAAAACGATCGCTTGCTTAAGCAAAGCGCGCCTTTGCGGATATATTTAGGACTTTGACCAAGGAGACATTCATGGATTTTCGATCAGATACCGTTACACAGCCCACCCAAGCCATGCGAGAAGCCATGTTTAAGGCCCCCGTTGGGGATGATGTTTATGGTGATGACCCTACGGTCAATGAGCTTGAAAAATTTGCTGCGCAGCTTGCTGGTTTCGAAGCAGCTTTGTTTACCACTTCAGGCACTCAAGCCAATCTGCTCGGTTTAATGGCGCATTGCGAGCGGGGAGATGAATATCTATGTGGGCAACAAGCACATAACTACAAATACGAAGCTGGTGGCGCGGCGGTTTTGGGATCAATTCAACCTCAACCAGTCGAAAATAACCCAGATGGCACGCTACCATTTGATAAACTGGCTGCTGCGATTAAACCAGATGATTGTCACTTTGCTCGCACTAAGCTTCTCAGCTTAGAAAACACAATTAATGGTAAAGTACTACCTATGTCTTACTTAGCAGAAGCACGTGACTTCGTGAATAAACATAACTTGCAGATGCATCTAGATGGCGCTCGCGTTTTTAATGCAGCCGTTGCAATTGATGTTCCGGTAAAAGAGATCGGTCAGTACTTTGATTCAATGACGATCTGTCTGTCGAAAGGTCTGGCTGCCCCTGTTGGCTCGCTACTGCTTGGTAGCAAAGACTACATCGCAAAAGCACGTCGCTTAAGAAAGATGGTCGGCGGTGGTATGCGTCAAGCGGGTATTCTTGCCGCAGCAGGCAAACTTGCCCTTACCGAACAAGTGGAACAGCTAAAACAAGATCACATCAACGCAAAAACCTTAGCGGAAGGTTTAGCAGAACTGCCTGGTTTTTCAGTCAACCCTGAATTTGTTCAAACGAACATCGTGTTCGCGAAGCTTGCTCCTCAAGTGGACATAGTAAGTATCGCTGCGAAACTAAAGGAACAAAACATCACGATAACCCCTGGAAATCCAATTCGTTTTGTAACTCATAAAGATATTTCAGCGAAAGACATCGACACTTTCTTATCAAGTATAAAATCTCTACTTTAATTTGATTTTGATCATTGAGCTTCCCCTAAGGGGAAGCTTTATTGTATCGGCATGATTTTTAGCGAATAGATAACCTCCATGCTCAGATTTGTACTTCTAATCTCTTTTATTTTCTCTTCCGCTATCCATGCCGAGCCGTTTGGTAATGCTGATAAAGGTAAAATCAAATCACCTAGCTGTGTCTATTGTCACGGTGTTACAGGCATCGCAACGAACAACACCTATCCAAGCCTTGCTGGTCAAAACGCTCAGTACCTTTACAATGCAATGAAATCTTACCAAGCCGGTGAGCGTAAAGGGCCACTTGCAGAAATGATGGCAGCACAGTTAAAAATGTTAAATGATGAAGACCTTCGTGATGTCGCTGCTTTTTATGCAGAACAGACAGAAATCAAGTGATTAGATCACCTGCAGATGACTATGAAAGCTCGTGAATCATCCAAACTCAACGCATATTGAAACATTAACCCAACATTTGACCACAAAACAATCAAATTAACTTCACTTCAAATATTTGATGAATTTATAGTTCAACATAAGCATTAATATTGACTTTTTATTCTATTTTATCGATATTTCATGCTTTATTGAATTTGACGTGAAGTAAGTTATG
>NZ_WXWS01000252.1:0-2378 GCF_009904715.1 Vibrio sp. V42_P2S4T144
AAATGGTTAGAAGAGACAGGCCAAGCAATTTTGCGTACAGTTGAAGAATTGTCACCTCACTCACACTCCCCTTCTGATCCAATTGTTACTCTAGAGGAACTAAAAACGTGCGACGGTCTAGCGTTTGGCAGTCCCGTCTGGTTTGGCAACATGGCTGCGCCTTTAAAGCACTTCTGGGATCAGACTACATCTTTATGGGTCAGTGGTGACTTAATCGATAAGCCTGCTTGTGTCTTTACCTCTTCGTCCTCGATGCATGGTGGTCAAGAAACAACGTTACAAAGCATGATGACCCCTTTATTGCATCACGGGATGATGGTTTTGGGCATTCCTTATTCCGAGCCAGAGTTACACACTACGCAGTCCGGAGGCACTCCGTATGGCGCCAGCAGTGTAGGCCATGAGGCAACCCTAAGCAGTGAAGAGATTCGCCTGGCACAACAATTAGGCAAAAGGCTGGCAACTGCAGCGTTAAAACTAAAAGTCTGTTAGTAAAATCAAGGATAGTTAATCGATGTCTGACTCTTTAGACCAAACACCACTCGGTACACAGGCTAAAACCTATCGTTACCTGGCTTTATTTGGCAACTTAGCCTTATTAGCCTGGGTCGCTATTTGGCAGCTTGCGTTATCCCCTCACCCTCACCTCAGCAGCACAACACTTGCTATTGCTTGGTGTATTCCGCTACTACTTCCGTTACCTGGTATTTTAGCTGGTAAGCCTTACACTCATGCTTGGGCTAACTTTGTTCTTATGCTGTATTTCTTGCATGCGCTGACCATCCTCTATGTGGATGGGGGTGAACGCTGGCTTGCGGCAGTGGAACTGATACTGACTTCACTCGGTTTCGCTGGCAATATTTTGTTTGCTAGAGCGAGAGGCAAAGAGCTAGGCCTTAAGTTGAAACGCCTCTCTCAAGTAGAAAAAGAAGAAAAAGCGAAATTCAATAAATAACGCCAATCGCAGTCAATCACTGATCATTGGTTCGAATACGAATTTAGAAAACAAAAAGAGTCGCTATTGCGACTCTTTTTTATGCTTACCACATTGGTGTTTGATCCTTGCGTTTCACGCCTGGAACGCTACCAAGGAGATTACGATGCCGAGCGCCACTCGTAGATCAAGTCATACTGTTCTCGGACAGGCTCCACAATCATCGGCTGAGTTGGTTGTGTTTCGTCACTTGCTTCTGCCACAACATTTACTGGTACTTCAGGCTGCGCTTCTTTTGGCGTCGCGGCGTCTTTTGCTTCATTACTCTGAACCAATGGCTCTTCTTCTTGAGTTGAAGCTGGGGCATCAACTTCACCTAAAGGATCTTCAAAAACCATTAATTGAGAAATAGAAGAAGCTTCTTTCTCAAAAGCTTGTTGTGATGCCAAAAGGTGGATGTTGAGCGTTAACTCGTCCCCTTGAACACGCTTAATCTCTGTACCCGCAACCGAATTAAGTTGTTTTAGCGCATTCTCTAAACGGAAGAAGTCCGTGGCAGAGGTTACATTAAGGACTTTCACTGCTAGCGCTTTTGAAGACTTTCCTGAAACCACAACTGCACTCTTACTTGCATAGTAGTCTGCGATGCCATCCACCATTTCTGCAATAGCATTAGCACCTGATGCAGACCCGCTACGCGGAGAACGTTGCGCCTCTACAATTCTCGTTGGCGACTGGTCGTAGAGTGTCCAACGAATTTGTTCACCTTGAGCTCGTACAACCAAAACGGCGTCAGCTGGGTAGCGCTGGCTAGCTTGACCAATTGGCTCAATAAAGCCGCCCCAAAGATCAGAGACATTAACACCGGTTACATCATCAAAATCCCCAACCGGGATAGTGATTGGTAGGCCTCTTAGTTTCGCTGCGCTACGAAGTGCTGCAACATTTGAAGATTCAGAATGCTCCCACGCAATGTTACGATCGTAACCCTGTTCTTCAACCATCCAAACTAAAATATTGGCACGATTTGGCGACCAAGATGGCAATTGTGCTTGTGTTAAAAGAGAGCTGATTTGGTCGTTGTTAAACAACATTTTTAAGCTCGCTTTTCCATCAACCTGCCCATAGCTCAGTTGAGAAATGTAACGCGCACTTGAGCTAAGTGCCTTTTTAATCACTGGATTGCTTAAAGAGGATTGAGAACCGGTCGCTCGAACAATCACATCCTGCATACCTTGTTGACGAGCCAAAGACTCACCGTCGTTCTGCTCACTGTCGATAACCACTTCGGCACGATAGATATCCACCTGAGTTAATGCATATACTGGTAGGGACAACCAACCTATCAGTAAGAGAGCTAAATAGCGCATAGTTTTTATAATCCTCTGAACAAGAACCCGAATAATAAGCAACTATCAAATCTTGAGCAAGGTAAGTACTGAGT
>NZ_WXWS01000520.1:0-2397 GCF_009904715.1 Vibrio sp. V42_P2S4T144
TCGTGCAACCTTCCTCTCCACCAACTTTCTCTGAGTCAAAAACATGCGCATTTACAAACTCCTCAATCCCAACAACATACTGCACTTCGTGTCTGGTGCCATCTGAATGATTGATATGACGATAAAAAGTAATCTCGTTTCTCTCGCAATCAATATGGTCTAAATCGTATTCATATCGAATATGATTTTTACCTTTGGGTTTTCGGATTTTGACTTGCGATCGAACGCCATCTTCTCCGACGGATGACTCTTTTGCTGCTTCTAAAATCTGATCGCAAACCTCTTGGGGAACATCGCTTTGCGCCTGATACTCTGCCAACATTTGACCCAAGCGTTTTAGCCCTTCTTCACAAAGGAAACCTGTTGGATCAATCCACTGGATAGGGTTGACTGCATATTGGTAATGATTAATACCACCAGCAATAGATATCGGATCTTGTTGGATAAAACGTCCTAGTTTAGGATCGTAATACCGAGCGAGGTTGTAATGTAAGTTGGTTTCTTGATCGAAGTACTGTCCTTGAAAACGCAGTGGATTTGCTACATTTTCAATATGTACATGAGCAAAGCCGTTAGCATCGTAGCTGGCACTCCATACAACATTCCCTTCGCAATCGATCAGTCGCTCTGGTTTACCAACTTGATCGCACTGGTACCAATAAATAACGTCATTTTCTAGCAGTGCCACTGGCGTGTAAGTTTCGGGTTGATATAGGTACCAACGGAAAGCACCTGAAGAGCGTTCACCAATTAAACGTTCACCTTCCCACAGGAACTCCGTAACGCCTTTTTGTGTAATTTTTTTCGTTCTGCGCCCTAATGCATCATATTCATATTGACTGATACCATCGTCGGTGTGAACTTCAATGAGCTGATTTAACGCATCAAATACGCGAGTCTGAACGTGTCCTTGCCCCTCACGTTTTGTCTGGTTTCCTTGCGCGTCATATTTGAACCTGACACCATCGTGTACTTCAATACGATCAGCGAATACCTCTGAAGTTGGCAAAGTAGGATTGCCAAAACTATCGTATTCAAATTTAGTCACATCTCCGGAAGCATTGACTCGTTTAAGTTGCCCTAAGGCATCGTACTGATAGTGTGTTGCTCCTGCCGTATTATCAATGATTGATGAAATACGGTTTTGCGCATTGTAAACGTACTTTTTCTCTCTATCTGGCCAATGCTGTTCAACCAAACGACCAACACCATCATAAATGATGCGCTCATTAAAATATGCCGTTTCAATTTGGGAAACTCGTCCCATTTCATCGTAATGAAATTTGATTTGAGGTAAATCTAGGTTTCCAAACCGAATCGCTGAAAAACGCCCATATCGATCATAAGAGAAGTTCAGCTCCGTATTATCTGGCAGTACCTGAGATACGCGTTGGCCAACTCTGTTAAACTCCTGCGTTATCTCAAACTGGCCTTGAATGCGCTTTGTTAAATGCCCGAATGAAGAGTATTGGTATTGCAATGTGTGATGGCGATTGGATGCGAAAGTAAGTCGCCCACCAAGCGTATAATTGAAGTGGTTCTCTACAATACTGCTACCATTTCCTGCTTTGACGTGCTTGAGATAACCCGCAGCGTCATAGCGATACAGCACCGTCCTATCGGCGACTTGCTTACGATGGATTCGCCCCATATGATCATAATCAAATTGGCTTTGTAGATTATCAAACCCGACAGTTCCTGACAGCTGGCCTTCATCGTCATACAGGAATTCGAACTCTAAGCCGTCACTCCGAACTAATTTAGTCAGGTTACGTTGTTGATCGTATTCGTAAGAAATATGGCTGCCATCGGGAAAGATGACTGCTTCTTGTTGCGCGAGTGCTCCCCATTGATACGAGGTAATGCCTGCTGGCGTTCGAATCTGAGCAACACGGCTGTGCTCATCGTAAGAATATTCTTCGCTATAACCGACTTTGTCTTCGTCGTTAAAATAACGAACTGATGTACGCCTGCCAAATTGATCATAAGCGAGTTGAGCAATACACCCATCGGGATAAGCAACGCCATTCACTAAATCTTCTTCATTGTAGCTATAACGAAGTAATGTACCGTCTATTTCATTCGCGATAAGTCTTTGTTGTTCATCCCACCACCACTGACTTTTCTTACCATCTTCAGACTCTTTTTTGACGACTTGACCGTGTTTATCGTAATCATATTCCGTGACACAGCCGAACTGATCGGTATCCCAAACTCTTTGACCGAGGCTATTGTAGTAAGCCTTCTCGATATCCCCGTCAGGTGAAACCGTTTTAACTAACTTACCTAAGCCGTCATAACCATATTGAATTTCTTTGCCAGAGGAATGAAACTTAGAAACTAATTGACCATGCTGATTATATTGATAATTGACCGTTGACTGATCAGGATAGATAG
>NZ_WXWS01000270.1:0-2390 GCF_009904715.1 Vibrio sp. V42_P2S4T144
CATAGGCAGTTAATGGGATTCGAGTTTACAAGTGATTCGGTCAGCTAAAATTCAAGCTAAGTAGAAAGTATTTGCAGTTGTATTTGCCTCTGAAAATCGTTTAGAGCTTTCTCATCCGCGAGGTTCTATAAGAAATTATTAAGGATATATTTGTGTGTGATTTCGTGAAAAAAATTATTGTAGGTTTACTTTTCAGTGCTTCGTCTTTTGCTTCCTTAAGTCAATATGTTCCAGCAATGAATGATAAGAACGGTTATGTAGAACCATTTCAGATGTTTGATAATGTCTATTATGTAGGAGACAAGTGGGTCTCATCATATGCCATTGCTACAGACGACGGACTCGTTATCATTGATACGCTTGACTTCCCTTACTCTGAGTGGATACCTATCAACCTAGAGAAGCTAGGGCTAAAAGATAAGCCAATAACGCACATATTGGTAACTCATGGGCATTCTGACCACGTTGGGGGCGCCCAGTTACTTCAAGAGAAGTATGGTTCCAAAGTCGTGATGACCAAAAGCGCTCATGAACTATCTATACAGCAATCAAACAAAAGCGAAGGTGAGAACAAGTTCCTTCCTCCAAATTTAGACATAGAGATAAAAAGCGATAGCTCTATGGCTATTGGTGGACATGAGTTTAAGTTCTATCTCACACCTGGCCACACGGAAGGTGATTATTCCTTAGACTTCACTGTTGAAGATAATGGCGAACAATATCGTGCTTTTATCGTTGGTGGGCATAGCGTAAGTAGCAATGATCCAGAAGTTATTGGCCAGTTCCTGACTAGCATGGAGAAAATTCGAAAAATTTCACTACAGGCACCTATTGTGAACGTTAACCTTTCGAACCATCCACATAAAAATTTCCTTTTTGAAAATAGGAAGAAGCTCGGTACAAGCGGTAACCCGTTTATCAGTGAGGCAAACTTCTTCATGTTCCTTAAGCAACAAGAAGATTTAGCTAAGGGAAAACTAGAAGAACTATAATACCGTGGTATACGAGCAGCCTTCGTTATTAGGTTAGAGATTTGCTCTTGAGTTATAGCTAAGGCTTTGATGAGTTGCTCAATCAAGATTCGACACTTGTGGTAGCTGTATTGTTTGTAGGTTCTAGTGGCAAAGGCGCTGTGCGTAAACATTCGTATTGTGTGCCTTAAACATTTGCAAGGCGTTACGTGCTTTCTAGAAAAGTCTCAAAATAGCGTACAATTAGCGTTTTGACACAGCGGAAATCATCATGGCCAAAACTGTTCAGCAGCAAATCGGAAACATTGCTCTAGTCGTTGAAAATTACGACGATGCTATCGAATTCTATACTCAAAAACTTCAATTCACTCTGGTTGAAGATACCAACCTAGGTGGTGGTAAACGCTGGGTTCAAGTTTCTCCTCCAAACTCCAATGGTACAAACCTACTTTTAGCTCAAGCGAGTACACCGGAGCAAACGCATGCAGTAGGAAATCAAACAGGTGGCCGTGTTTTCCTGTTTCTGCAAACTAATGATTTTTGGCGTGACTACGAGTTGATGAAGAAAAATGGTGTTGTATTTAATGAAGAGCCTCGTGTGGAAGAATACGGGACAGTGGTGGTGTTCCAAGATCTCTATGGTAATAAATGGGACTTACTGCAACTGAACTAGAAACTACATAGCACCTGCATAACATAGTGTTCATGAGGAGTTTCCAACAAGCTTTTAAGGCTCTGAGATATTAGTGCTAATTCAAAGGTTCTCAGAAGTCACTGTATTTCTAAATCACTTTTGTGCAAACAATAACTAGCCATCATTCCTTCTCGATGTATCAACAAATGTTAGGGCGGCACACCAAAAACAAAGGCGAACCAAACGGTTCGCCTTTGTCGATTTAGAGACTACTGATCACAGATAACTAAGATGGAAACTCGCCAGCTTTCTAAATCAGCCATCTGGAATACTCCTCGTAAATAACCAAGTTGCAAACTCCACCGCTTAATGGCGAATGAAGCCAGCAGGTTTCGTTAACTAAGTTGAAAACTCCCTCTTCAATAGAATTCTCTCGTTTAGAGTGATTGTTCAGTTCGTAAAACCCGAACCGTACTTTGCGAACCAATTAAACGAGCCTGTAGACCTAAACACTCTTATGCTGAGATTCACGCCTTACACATAGGTCAATGTACAAAGTTGAATTTTTAAAGGCTAAACGTGATTAACACTTAATTCATTTCATATATAGAATTTGAAAATGTTGATACTCTCTATTGCTAATTCAAATGAGCAATAGGGAGACTTATGAGTAAAAATAGCAAAGATAAAAGGGTAGCGAAAAAAAGACGTCTAGCAAAAAAAGCAAGGGATCATGCTGCGAAGATGGAATGCCAAAAGTTAATAGTCCCCTCTCTATACATGGA
>NZ_WXWS01000090.1:0-2381 GCF_009904715.1 Vibrio sp. V42_P2S4T144
GTTCTACTATTTCAACGGGTTGAATCGTTCATTCAATAGTTTAGGTGATAAAAAAGCGACGTTGATTTCGTCGCTTTTTTCAATTCTCGTGAATTAAATATTAAACAGCGTTTTGGCATTCTCAGTCGTTATGGCATCGATGGTTGCGATGTCGACATCACGCAAGTCGGCAACACGTTGTGCAACGAGAGAAGTGTAGGCTGGTTCATTACGTTTACCACGGTGTGGCACCGGCGCTAAATATGGACAGTCAGTTTCTAAAATGACCCACTGCATATCCAAATGTGGAATGACTTTATCCATCCCGCCATTCTTAAAGGTTGATACGCCACCTAAGCCTAAGTGGAAGCCTAGCTCATTGATTGCTTGTGCTTCTTCTAAGCTGCCTCCAAAACAGTGGAATACACCACGCAGACGACCATCTTGCTCTTGTCGTAGCAAAGTGAGTGTTTCTTCAATCGAATCACGAGTGTGGATAACGACCGGCAAATCCATCTCTTTTGCCCAGTCAAGTTGAGCTACGAACGCCATTTCTTGCTCAGCACGATAGGTTTTGTCCCAATACAGGTCGATACCGATTTCGCCCACCGCAATAAACTTGTGTTTCTCAAACCAGCCGCGGATGATCTCCAACGTTTGCTCAACGTTGTTATCCACATAGCAAGGGTGCAGCCCCATCATTGAGTGGCATACGTCAGGATATGCCGCTTCGGTTTTTAGCATGGGCTCAATTGAGTCCAGATCGATGTTTGGCAACAGGATTTTATTAATGCCTTGCGTTAAGGCGCGTTGTACTACTTCATCGCGGTCGTTATCAAATTCGCTAGCATAGATGTGCGCGTGGGTATCGATCATCGTTACTCTCTGTGCTTCATGGTTGGTTTCGTATTCGAAGTATACTTGAGTGTGAGTGCTGGGTCATTTTCAGTTTTTTTCATTACCTTTTTCCAGATTGTCACTCGCAACATGCATCAAGAGTGATATGATTTTGTTCACCAGATGATTTGATCATCATAACCGTCCAGACAAGGAGAAAATGGTGTCTGTATCAATTCAAGGTCCATTCCCTGCACGCCGTATGCGTCGTTTACGTAAGCACGATTTTAGTCGTCGTTTGATGGCTGAGAACCAACTTTCTGTTAATGATCTGATTTATCCAATGTTCATTCTTATGGGTAAAGATCGTCGTGAGAGCGTGGAGTCCATGCCGGGTGTAGAGCGTTTGTCGATTGATTTAATGCTAGAAGAAGCACAATACCTTGCAAATCTAGGCGTTCCAGCAATCGCGCTTTTCCCTGTCGTAAACCAAGACGCTAAAAGCTTATGTGCTACTGAAGCCTACAACCCAGAAGGTTTGGTTCAGCGAGCAGTACGAGCGCTTAAAGAACACATTCCTCAAATTGGTGTAATCACAGACGTGGCACTCGACCCATTCACGACACATGGCCAAGACGGCATCATCGATGAAGATGGCTACGTAATGAATGATGAAACCACAGAAGTATTGGTTAAGCAGGCTTTGTCTCATGCAGAAGCTGGTGCTGACGTAGTCGCGCCTTCAGACATGATGGATGGCCGAATTGGTAAGATCCGCGAAGCATTAGAAAACGCGGGCTACATTCATACTCAAATCATGGCTTACTCGGCTAAGTACGCATCGAACTACTACGGACCATTCCGTGATGCGGTTGGCTCTTCTTCAAATCTAAAAGGCGGCAACAAGAAAAACTACCAAATGGACCCTGCAAACATTGACGAAGCGATCCATGAAGTGGCGCTAGACATCAATGAAGGTGCGGACATGGTGATGGTTAAACCTGGTATGCCATACTTAGATGTAGTTCGCCGAGTTAAAACCGAACTTCAGGTACCGACGTTTGCTTATCAGGTGTCTGGTGAGTACGCGATGCATAAAGCGGCGATCATGAATGGCTGGCTCAAAGAGCGTGAAATTGTGATGGAATCACTATTGTGCTTCAAACGTGCAGGTGCAGATGGCATCTTAACGTACTTTGCGAAAGACGTTGCTGAGTGGTTGGCAGAAGAGAATGCACAAACTGCTCAACACCTAAATCGTACTCCGGAAGCGACAGAAGAGTAATTATCGCTCAGTGAGAAATACCAGACCAACAAGAGTTGTTCGTCTGTATATACCCAAGTAACCTCAGGCGGATTACAACAGTAACAATCCAAGGTGCTTGGGTATTTTTATTTTGGAGAAGAGAACAATGACAATGCTGATTCGTGAAGGCACATTGGAAGAAGCACTTCAAGTTGTGGCGCGTGTTACCGAGTTTTCGAAAGGAGAAACGGTAGACTCCATGACTCAACGTTTAGAAGAGAAAAACAGTTTAATCCTCGTTGCAGAAAAAAATGGCACG
>NZ_WXWS01000579.1:0-2380 GCF_009904715.1 Vibrio sp. V42_P2S4T144
GGTATATATCTAGCGGTGAATAGTAGGGGTATTGGCCGGAAAAGTCGATTGATTCGCTTTAATTGCATTATGCTGTACAAAAAAGTATAACAATTTGATAACGGATAAAAATAACCACAAGGACGACCATTTGGCTGTTGCACCGTCTATTCTCCCAAAAGTTCTGGTCATTTATGCTCATCCAGAGTCACATAACTCGATTGCCAATCAAGTGATGATAAAAAAAGCTCAGTCGCTTGATCACGTCACTGTGCACGATCTTTACGGTGTTTACCCCGATTTCTTTATTGATGTGAATTACGAACATGAGTTGTTGCTCGCTCACGATGTGATTGTATTTCACCACCCACTTTATATGTATTCATGTCCAGCCCTATTAAAAGAGTGGCTAGACCGAGTGTTAGGTAAAGGCTTTGCGTTTGGCGGAGGTGCGGCGCTAGAAGGAAAATACTGGCGCAGTGTCATTACAACAGGTGGTAAAGAAGAAGCCTTCAGCGCGAAGGGGTACAACAAATACCCACTTGAGCAAATCTTGCAACCGTTTGAACTGACGGCAGCCCTATGCCAAATGCACTGGATTGAACCTCTGGTGTTGTATTGGTCAAGAAATGTTTCGGATATTGAACGCTACGAACATGCCGAGTTATACCGTGGATGGCTGAGTAACCCACTTGAAAACTGGCAAGCGGCAGATCGAGGAGGTCAGTATGGCGATCACCAGTGAGTTTCTTCAAAGCAGTGTGGTCTTTCTTTCGGCTGCGGTTATTGCGGTGCCGATTGCTCAGCGCCTTGGGCTTGGCTCGGTTTTAGGTTATTTACTCGCTGGTGTGTTGATTGGCCCATGGGGGCTTGGCTTAATTAGCGACGTTGATGCCATTTTGCATTTTGCCGAGCTTGGGGTTGTGTTGTTACTGTTTTTGATAGGGCTGGAATTAAACCCTAAAAAATTGTGGCAGATGCGAGGGCCGATTTTAGGTTTAGGCGGTGCGCAGGTTGTGGTCACGACCGCCGTGATTGGTAGTGTCGTCAGTATGTTTGGCGTAAGCATGCAAGTGAGTTTAGTGATCGGGATGGGGTTGGCGCTGTCCTCGACGGCGATTGCACTTAAAGTCATTGAAGAGCAAGGGCTTAATGGTACCGAAACGGGGCAATCTGGTTTTGCGGTGCTGCTCTTTCAAGATATTGCAGTGATCCCGATGTTGGCGATGTTGCCCTTGCTAGCAGGCGGGCATAGTGGTGGAAGTTGGTTGGATGTCTTCACTATTTTAGGCAGTGTGGTAGCACTGTTGATTGGAGGTCACTTTTTACTACGTCCGCTATTTCGTTTTGTCGTGATGAGCGGCGTTCGTGAACTCTTTACCGTTGCTGCACTTTTAGTCGTGCTTGGCATTTCGGTCGTGATGCAAAAGCTCGGCCTTTCGATGGCATTGGGGACTTTTTTAGCAGGCGTTTTGCTGGCAGAGAGTGAGTATCGCCATGAGCTGGAAATCGCTATCGAGCCATTTAAAGGTCTGTTGTTGGGGTTATTCTTTATTGCGGTGGGCATGGCGGTAAACTTGGGGTTATTGGCATTACACCCTTTAGAGATTCTCGGTGCGGTGGTGGCTTTGGTCGTAGTTAAGGGTTTGGTTTTGTATGCATTGGCGAGAGCTGCCCGTGTTGGAGCCAAAGCGAGAAGCCGTATGGCTGCAATTTTGAGCCAAGGCGGTGAGTTTGCCTTTGTCATATTTACCGCGGCGAGCCAAGAGGGCATTTTGTCCAAAGAGCAAGTGGCGTTTCTGTTGGTGGTGGTCAGTCTATCCATGGTGACGACTCCTCTTTTGCTGATGGGACAAAAGAAGTGGTTTGCTCATACCCTGAATCAAGAAGAAGAGGGCATGACCACGAAAGTCGTGGATCGCCGACCACGCGTTATCATTGCAGGCTTTGGACGTTTCGGTCAGATCGTCGGACGTTTAATGTATGCCAATAAAATCAAAGTGACAGTATTAGAAAGTGATGCCAGCCAAATCCACCTATTACGTAAGTATGGTTACAAAGTGTTTTATGGCGATGCTACACAAATTGACCTATTGAGGGCTGCTGGCGCTGATAAAGCGGAAGCATTGGTTATTTGTACTGATTCACCTGATGAGGTGATGGCCATCGTGGACATTTGTCGCGTGCACTTCCCGAAACTTAAGTTGTTAGCCCGAGCAAGAAGCCGTGTCGAGGCTTACCAGTTAATGAGTCATGGTGTAGAGAATTACTCTCGTGAAACATTTCTAGGGGCACTAGATCTCGGTCGCCAAGCGCTCGTAGAACTGGGTATGCATCCTTATCAAGCAAAGCGGGCAGAAGCACATTTTCGCAAGTTAGATAATGCTATGCTTAAGGACTT
>NZ_WXWS01000146.1:0-2380 GCF_009904715.1 Vibrio sp. V42_P2S4T144
GTCTAACATCAATTTAAAAATGTGAGGTGAGTAGAAAGTTGGACGAGAGACATACAGGGGTTTACTACTGTATATACAGGTGTTTTTCACGGACAGTGGTTTGTATACAGTGGAAGAGGGCTGATAACCGATGCGACATGCTATGTAGGATAGGAGGGAATACGAGATAGAGATTGGAAATAGGCTTGGGAGATCAAAAAAGCGCCTTATAAAAGGCGCTTTTGAAAATCAGTTCCATTGATTCCGTCTTGCTTAGCTCGCTCGTTGCAAACGTTCGCGCATTTGCAATTCGCCTTGGTTAAATAGGCGCACGTCGATTTTTGCCATATCGTAACAAGCTTTACATGAGTAGTGGTGCTTGCCATCTAAATAATCGTGACGAGTTACAAGACTAGGTTTTTTACACCAATCACAGGTGCCTTCTTCAGTGAACATTGATTTTCTCCCCACCTAGATTAATTTGAGTCGTTAGGTGTTATTTTGCGCCAGGCATTATGGCATAAAAGCGCGACTTAAGTTAAATGTCTGTTAATTTCTTTGAGAGGGAGATCGATTGCGGTGTTTGATTATATGGGAATAAAAGCATGGTAGCCAAAGTATCCTGACCTATTTTTACTGTTTTGTAACATTTTGTGAGACGAGCTTAAAGGCATGATTGAGTCGCTTCATTTCTTCTTCACTGCCCCTTGTGTCAGGATGATAAAGCTTTGATAACTGTCTATAGCGTAGCTTGATTGCCTGTAAATCAGGGATGGTTTGTGGTGTGTAGCCAAACATAGCACACGCGACGCTTAGCTTATGGTTTTCTGCCTGAGTTTTGGATTTCTTAAATTCTCTGAATACTTTCTCTAACTGACGCTTCAGTTGCTTGTTCGTAAACTCTAGCTCTTTTATTTTTTCCGCCATTCGTTGATTTTGGCTTTCCCCTTTGGCTTCACGCGCTTTTCTATTCTGCTTGAGTTTTTTGATCACGAGGAAACTTAAGCCGCTGATGATGAGTATCGCCGCTAGCCAAATCAGCCATAGAAACGGCGAGTGTTCTACTTTGGGGTTTGCAACTGTGCTTTTCTCTTCCTGTGCTTGCTCCGCCTTTTTATCGAGCGACTTTATTTGCGAGACTTGTTTAGCTCGCAGTTGGTTGAAGCGCTGCTCTAACAGTTGATTATAAGCCTGTTCTGCTGCTGGATTATGCTGAGAAGCCATTTGATACAAGGCTTCAGTCAATTGAGATGCTGTGACCTTATCTTGATTGCGCTGAATAAAGTTAGCGAGAAGAAAGCCCCGATCGGTTGGGTCATTGAGTGCGATAGAGGTTAGCCAATATAACGCTTGTGTTTCATTTTTTTCGCCATTTATCCCTTTAGCAAAGTCGTTCGCGAGCTGTTTTTGCGCAGGGAGGTAACCTTGGTTGGCGGATTGCTCTAGCCAGTAACGCGTTTCTGGTGAGGCTTCAGCTTTGTGTGATGCCAATAATTGCTGTGCATACTCATATTGTTCGATGGGGTCAATTGGAGCTTGAGAGGCAAGCGAGTAACCAGAAAAGCTGAGGCTAAATAAGCAGAGTAGGGCAGACGTTTTGACAGACATTAATATGTCAGGCCTAACGATAATGGTTAGGCCTGCTCCGGTAATTTTTTATTATTACCGTTATGGTGCAACCAAATTACTTCAGTGGCAAGATCTGGATTTCAACACGACGGTTGCACGCACGACCTTCAGAAGTTTGGTTTGAGCAAATTGGGTTACGTTCGCCGTAGCCGCGTGCAATTGCACGACCAGGTGCAACGTTTTGAGATACTAGGAATTGACGTACGGACTCTGCACGGCGCTCTGACAACGTTTGGTTGTATGACTCACTACCTGTGCTATCCGTGTAACCGTCAATAACGAGACTGGTATCTGGGTACTCAACTAGGATGCGAGCAACACCGCGTAGAGTATTATGGATACTAGCATCAAGCTGGTAAGAGCTTGAAGAGAAGCCGATACCGTTTTCCATACGCAGTAAAAGCTGATTTTCACCAACACGCTGAACTTGTACGCCAGAGTTTAGCAAAGCGCGACGTAACTCCGCTTCTTGTTGGTCAAAGTAGTAACCAACGCCAGCGCCAGTCGCTCCGCCTGCGGCTGCACCAATGAGTGCATGCTGACGACGTTCTTTAGCATCATCACCCGTTGCTAGGCCGATTGCTGCGCCAGCGATCGCACCAATAAGCGCGCCTTGCGTGGTGGAGTTAGTTTCGTATTCACCCGTTGTTGCATTTTGGCGTTGAGTGGCTTGACAGCCAGTAAGAGCTAGCACTAGAGCTAGTGCAATAGGCATCTTTTTCAAGGGAAAATCTCCGTATAAAACTGAGGCGAAACCATGCCTCATAATGGG
>NZ_WXWS01000216.1:0-2378 GCF_009904715.1 Vibrio sp. V42_P2S4T144
GTGAATGAAGTGCGTCAAAATTGAGTTAAAACTCATTAAAACAAGCGATACCGCCCATTTATTGCACTTGGCTACGTGAAGGATCATGCTGTTAGATTAAAATAGAGAAAGTGACTTTTGAAAAATTTAATAGCATGAAACCGACCGACCTTAATCTTATTCCCATTTTCACTGCCATCTATGAAGAGCGTAACTTGTCTCGGGCGGCGTCGCGTTTAAACATCACCCAGCCTGCGGTGAGTAAAGCGCTTGCAAGGCTACGTGATATCTACGATGACCCATTGTTTCATCGTTGCGTTAAAGGTGTCGAGCCTACCTCGTTTGCGATGGATATTTATCCTGCTCTTCTAGCTTCAGTACAAAATTTCACTTCGACATTATCGGCCTCTAGTGAGTTTGACCCTAAAGTGTCGAATAGAGTGTTTTCTATTGCCTGTGTGTCCGTTGCAAGCTTTGAGTTGCTACCTCAAGTCATGAAACAAATCCGTGTGTCGGCACCAAATGTTGCATTAGAAGTACATCCGCTTTTTACGGAAGATTTTGAAAGTGATCTGAGGTTACAACGATACGATTTGATCATTGATATCACACCAAGAGCAAGAACGGTGCTAAAACTGGAAACTGTACTTACGGAGCGTTTGGTGGTGGTATGTAGCGAAGCGCATCCACGCCTGAATGACGAGATTACGGCTGAACAATTTTTTGAAGAAGAACACGTAGTGGTTTCGCAGTGGCAGAGTCGTAAGAGCTTGTTAAACGCCGATGACATTGTCGACTTGGATAAGAGAAAGATTAAGTATCGAGCCTCAGGCGTACTAGAAATGCTCCCAATTATTTGTGGTAGTGAATACATTGGTTTAATGCCAGAGTCGATGATCAACTTGTTCAATAACACCTATCATGTTAAATCTTTATCAATGCCATTTGATGAACAAATGTATGAGCTTTGCACAATCTGGCATCCTAGTCGCACAAACGACAGCGCCCATCAGTGGTTGCGTTCACAGATTAAGCAAGCAGGAAAAGTCATCAACCAATAGGAAGTGCAATGAAAAAGACAATACGTGCCATCCTTAACGGAAAAAAAGCTGGGAATCCAGAGTTAAGAGATGCAATCATGAAAATGAGAGAAAAAGGCATCGACGTACAGGTGCGTGTGACGTGGGAATCTCAAGACATGCCGCGGCTAGTTAAAGAAGCGGTTGATGAAGGCATTGAACGTATTGTTGTCGCTGGTGGCGATGGGACCGTCAATGAGGCGGCTTCTGCGATTATTCAAATTGACAAAGAAAAACGCCCTGAGTTAGCCATTATTCCCCTTGGTACCGCCAATGACTTTGCTACCGCTATTCAAGTACCTAATTCCATTAAGGCGTCTTTATCTCTTGCTGTTGAGGGGAAGTCCGCTTTGGTCGATTGCGTCAAAGCGAACGATCGCTGCTTTATTAACGTGGCAACAGCAGGGTTTGGCGCAGAAGTTACAGCAGAAACGCCTGTTGAACTCAAAAACTTTCTTGGCGGCGGAGCTTACACGTTAACTGGTGTTATAAAAGCACTTGGCTTTAAACCATATGACGGAACAATAAAGATTGAAGGTGGCGCGTATCAGGGAGAAATGTTGCTCGGTGCGTTTTGTAATGGGCGCCTTGCTGGAGGTGGGCAAGAGTTAGCTCCAAAAGCGATGATTAATGATGGGATGATGGATCTAACATTGGTGCGCCCATTTTTACCTCATGAGCTGCCTAAAGTAATCGACGAGATCAATAACCCGAGTGAGAAAGGAGAGTTTGTGAAGTACACTAAAGCAAGCTGGTTGGAGATAGATTTTCCGAATCCATTGCCTCTTAATTTAGATGGAGAACCTTATCATTCGAGAACCATTAGATTTGATGTTCAGCCTAAGAGTATACGATTAGTCGTACCGCAAGATTGCCCTTGCTTGACTAGCTAAACGAGCGTTTTCCATGATTATTGCGTAACACAGCCACTAAAATGTGGCTGTGTTATTTGCGTTGAGGTATTAGTCAACTTCTTAACGTTTTTGAATGGTCTCAACGTCTATTTGCGTAGTTGTCCAATCTGAATCAACCTCTCCTCGAATCATTACGGTATCTTTTGGTGTCACTTCTTGACCCATCCAATCTTCGTTGTCGATCTCTACTTCGATCTCACCAGTGTTGTCTTTGAACAAGTAAGTCTCGTTACCAAATGATTGAACAATATGCCCGGTTAGCACTACAGCGCTGTCGTCGGTTGCGTTGCGCGCCTCTTTCACCGTATTGATTGCACTGACTTCTGGACCATTAAACGCGGCGAAAACCGAGCTTGAAAGTAGGGCAAGCATGGATGTTAACAATACTCTTTTCATTATCATCTCC
>NZ_WXWS01000195.1:0-2353 GCF_009904715.1 Vibrio sp. V42_P2S4T144
TTATTTATCATCTTCAATCAAAAGTAGTCGTCCATACCAATTTGATATTTCTGAGTCCAATTGGGAAAAAGCCGTTGAGCAAGCATTGAGCGTTGCAGCGAGTGCGTATGATTCATTAACGGTTATTCTTTCTCATAACTATTACCAGATGTACCAAATCGACAAACCGGTCATGCCGCGTCAAGAATGGCCAGCTGCATTACCGTTTTTGTTGAAAGAACTGATCTCTGAGCGTGCCATCGACATTATTGCCGATGCGGTCGAGTTACCGAATTCAACCAAAGTGCAAGCATACGTCTTATCGCGAAAAATATTGGATAAGATTGTGTTACTGGCCAGCCGAGCCCAGTTACCACTAGAAGCCATTCTTCCTGAAGACGATATTTGGGGAGAGACTGCGGGTGAACTAGGAAACTTCCTATTATTACAACGCAGTGTGCGTGGTCATTTCCGTATAAGCGCTTTTGTCGAAAATACTATTGCGTTCCACCGCTCTATTCGCAGTGTGACGCCACCATTAACGGGGGTTCCGTCTAGCGATTTACAGATGGACAGTCTGTCGTTAGAACTGCAACGTTCGATTGATTATCTTTCATCTCAGTTACGCCATGTGCAATTACATCAATTGAAAGTGTGCTGCGATGAAGAGGATGAGAGCGAGCTTGTTCAGGCTCTTAATTACCGTTTAAGCACTAAGGTTTCACCGTTATTACCACCAGAACATGAGCTATCAGGACATGTTTTGGCTGACACTGCGGCTACTTCAAATACTCGACGCGTCAACTTATATCCCGATTACTTAAAACCGAAAAAAGAGCTCCTGACGCTAAAAAATATCGCGTTATCTTGGGGCGTTGCGGCGGCTGCAATTCTATTTTCTTACGGTTATGTCACTTGGCAGAGCAGCGGTTTGGAAGATGAGATTGCTATTGTAAAAAGTAAAGGCGATATCATGAAGTCAGAGCTTGAACGTTATCAAGTCAAGCTACGTAAACATCAACCTGACAATAATAAGCTGGCAGCTAAAGCCCGCTTAGAGCGTGAAGTCAAGGCGAAGCGAGACTCGCTTAAAGCTGTCGGGAAATACGATGACTCGCAACGCACGGGTTACTCTGGCGTGATGCAATCATTAGCGAAGCTAGGAAACCAAGAAATTTCTTTGTCCGAAATTCGAATCAATACCCATACCTTAGACCTGAAGGGGCTAGCGAAACAACCGAGCTCAGTGCCAAATTGGGTTAGCCAATTTAAAAACGAAATTAGCTTGGTTGGTCGAACGTTTGACGACGTCAAAATAGGTCGAAATGATAAGGATATTGTGACGTTTGAACTAAAAACGCGCGAGGATAAAGAGAAATGAACGAATTCTGGCTCTCATTAGAAGGGCGCTTTGGCGAAATGAGTACGCGTGAAAAAGTGCTCACCGCATTGTGCGGTTTAGTTGTCGTGATCATGTTGCTCTTTACGCTGGTATTGGAGCCAAAGCTTAACGAGATCATCAGTAATGAGAGGCAACTAAGTAATTTAAAGCAAGCCAATCAAAAGATTGAAATCGATACGCTACGTATTCAGGCGCAACTTAAGAAAGATCCAAATGCTGAGATTGATCGCGCGATATCTAATCTGTTAGCTGAGAGTCAGCATCTTTCGATGCAATTAGCGGAGATCATCGAGCATCTTATTACACCTTCGCAAATGGCTGAGCTGCTTGAAAATGTGTTGGAGCAGCAAAGTGGCATTCACCTTTTGTCTCTGCAAACCTTGCCATCTGAGCCAATAACGGAAGATAAAGAAGCATCGCAATACTCTGGTTACTACGTGCATCCTGTTCGTATGGAACTGACTGGTGACTATTTTTCTATTGCTAATTATCTGAATAAATTGGAGAGCCTTCCTGCGAGTTATTACTGGCGCAGCTTTAGTTATAAAGTCGAAGAGTACCCGAAAGCGAAGCTTGTGTTAGAAGTCTACACACTAGGATCTAGAGAGGAGTTTATTGGTGGTTAACAAACTCATCATCTCATTGCTTGTTATGGCTGCGGCAGGAACCGCTTGGGCAAACCAGGACCCAACGGCCCCACTTGGTTGGGAAAAGCCAGCGGTTGAAACGTCAGCGAAACCAAAAGTTAAACGGTATCGACTGCCTAAGCTCACCAGTATTGTGTGTAAGCCAAGTACTGATTGTATCGCGATTATGGATAACAAACTTGTCGAAAAAGGCGAGCTATTTAAGGGTTATCGCGTCGCGAGCATTAATAGTGAATTTGTAACTTTAAAGCGTGGTAACCGTCAGTGGGACCTAGAGCTTTTTGATTTAAACGTAAAACAATAATAACCAGAGCCCGATCAGATA
>NZ_WXWS01000534.1:0-2348 GCF_009904715.1 Vibrio sp. V42_P2S4T144
TCGTCAAATCGAAAGCATGGAGTGAGATTTTCTTACCTTATGAGAAAATATGGGCTTCAAAAGTGTTTAGTGATTTTATGGTTTATGCAGTCCGCACTTTTATCTGTTATTGAAATTATGGTTTTATTTATCATTGACTTACTTTTCTTGTCTGATGTTTTTTTTACTGAATTAAGGTCGGTTTTCTTAGTTTTTACCCCTAGTCATCAGTAGTTTTTCCTCTCTTAGGGCGCTACTAAGACTATTTTCTATTTTGTGTCTGTTATTTATTCTTGTTGCCTGCATTACATACATCCTGGTGGTTTAATCGTCAGTTTGTGAAGTAGCGGCTTACCTGGAGCACTTATCTGTTTTTCAGTTAAATAGTTTTAGAAAGCGTTGGTTATTGTGTCGTGTGATTTGATGGGTTCGGCTGATGAGCAAAGCTTGGCCCCAATGTTTAGTGGCATCATTCAGGCTCATCGGCTTTATTATTACGTAGGCTGAGGGTTACAAAATGTTTCGAATCGCTAGCGAGATCCAACTTTCGTAGATTGCGTCTTTACATCAAAACTGGTCTACCTAGACTAGCGGCGAGTTTAAGTAAAAGGTGTATACTGCATGTGGAGTTGGCTGGCGATAGGGCTATCAGGTGTGTATTCCGTGTTGGGAGCAAAGCAAGCTAACCCGACACAATCCCTCGTGTTTAAAATCTTTACTCTGCTACTTCTTCTTGTGTTGGTGTTAACTCAAGGTGCATCCGCAACATATACCTACTGGATTGCGGGTGGGCTTATTGTGTCTATGGTGGCAGATACGCTGCACTCGTTTAAAACTCGTAAGCTAATCTATTTTACGGCTTATCTGGTTGCCCAGGTATGCTACAGCAAGTCATTTTGGGTGCAGCTTAATGGTGAGATTGTCTGGTGGCTGTTGGCCCTGCTGCTTGCAGCGAGTATCGTGGCGTTCTTTTTGTTGCTACCTCAACTCGACTCTCTGGTATTCCCTGTTGTGATCATGGGGATGATGCTGGTTCAACTTGCTTGGGCAGCCGGTGAAGTTTGGTTACAAGTGCCGAGTTACGCCAATGCTATCGGTTTTAGCGGAACCTTAGTTCTGATCTATTCGGCGCTGGCATACGCGATACACGGTTATCGAAAACCGATGAAACACGCCTATTTGTGGGTGAGTGGCAGTTACTTTTTTGCTCATGCCCTCATTGTTGCCTCAATCATTTACTAATTTAAGTCAAAGCAGCTCTTGAGGATTTCAGTAAACTGAACGCATTGTTCTTAATAACTGGAGTCAATAATGAGTGAAATCCATGCTCACGAGCTGCTAAACCTACTTAGAGAAACACCAATGGATCGCGAAGCCCTCACACAGCACTTTGGTGCTAGCGTTCGCTTTCACACCTGTAAACTGAATGATCTAGACTTAGATGCATTACTAGCATTTTTGCTCAAGCGCGACAAAATTCGTGAGCTTGAAGGTAAGTTTGTGGTCAATATGGCGCGAGTTTGCAATCACTAAACGGCGGCTAAGATCGAGGGTGACTATGGTGTTTTCGCCCTCAGTCATATACTCATGTTGTCAGTTTGCTATACACTGGCCGCCATTTTTTAGGTGAGGCCAGAATATGGACATTCTTTCTGCAGCGACCATGCTGTTTCTAATCATGGACCCCCTCGGTAACTTGCCGATTGTGTTGTCTATTCTCAAACATATCGATCCCAAGCGTCGTCGTAAGGTATTGATTCGTGAACTACTGTTTGCCTTACTGATCTTGATGCTGTTTCTGTTTGCAGGACAAAGCATCTTAAGTTTTTTGCATGTCCAGCCAGAAACGCTCAGCATTTCAGGTGGCATTATTCTCTTCATTATTGCGATTAAGATGATTTTCCCGAGTGCTGGCAGCATCACTGGACTGGCAGCAGGCGAGGAGCCCTTTATTGTTCCGATGGCCATTCCTATGATCGCGGGCCCTTCAGTGATTGCAGCCTTGCTTTTACTGTCTTCGCAACATCCAGAGAAAATGTTGGAAATGTCAGCATCAGTCGTAATTGCGTGGGGCGCAACATTTTTTATACTGATGTTTTATGGCTTCTTTAATCGCTTGTTGGGTGAGCGTGGCTTGAAGGCGGTAGAACGCTTAATGGGCTTGTTACTGGTGATGATCTCCACTCAAATGTTCTTAGATGGTGTAAAAAGTTACATTGGGTGACGAACGAAACGCAGAAAAAAGCCGCTCACAAGAGCGGCTTTTTCGTATCTGAGCGATTACATCATGTGTTTACGACGAATATCGAGTAGGGCAAAAATACCAAAAATCAGGATTGAATATTTTTCCCAACTGCTCATTTTTATTT
>NZ_WXWS01000676.1:0-2340 GCF_009904715.1 Vibrio sp. V42_P2S4T144
CTATCTAAGAACCCATCTAGTGATATATCTTTATTTAGAAGTGCTCGATTTAATGCCATGAATAACGCCATTGCAGGGTCTATTTTCTTATCTGCATGTGCTTTCTTGGGATATAAGTTCTTATCTTCTGCGTTTTTTAAAACGACGTTACCTAGTGCCCAAGTAAGAACGCTATTTCTTGGATTTCTCAAACGACCGCTTAATATCATCGATTCAGTTTCGCTCATTGGCTCTGACATGTTTTTAGATGACTGTGATAATGCAACAACTGAAATACCTTCATCTTGCAGCGTATATTGCAGATTTGTCGAACCGTAGTTATCGAATGCAACTTCTCTTACATTAAACTTTTTAATTAACAGTCGAATGTGGTCGAGAATTGCCTCATCAGAAATGATGTTCCCATCAGTCAACGTTAACCATCCATCAGCAATAAAGCGTTTCAGTAATGCTTTGTATTCTTCAGTTTGTTTTTCAACGCTATCTTCCGGCAGTAAGCTGTACGCTCGTATGTCGTATGTACCATCATCAAGTTTGAATATCGCTGTAATCGATGTGAAATCCCCGACTCGCGCTTTATCGACACCGATGTAACAAGGCTTATCGATTAGTTCATCGTCAGAAACTGATTCTGGACAACGCGCCCACGATTCCATGTTTAGCCATTCAACACTGCTGTTTACCCAAACGTTCAAGTGTTTCGTCTTGAACTCGCTCAGTTTGTACGGCATTTGCTTCGCTTCTTTAGCGATTGAACGTAAATCTTCTATGTCTTTTGAGATACCCAAGGCTGGGTTTGCTTTCCACCACGTAGCCTCATCAAATACGTCGTCGTTTTCATCGATACCGTAGATAAGAACAAAGAATGAATCGTCTTCTATTAGCCCGTTCAACAGCGGCTTCATGTATGAGTCTTCATGTTTCAGGCAGTGCGACGATAAATCTTCTCCAGCAGTGGTGATCGATAAGATCAATGGATTTCTACGCGCCGACATACCAGTAAGCATGATGTCGTATAGCGAACCATTTTTATGAGCGTGATATTCATCGATTACTGCCATTTGGACGTTCAAACCATCCAAAGTCGATGAATCAGACGCGACTGCTTTGTAGAATGAGTTGTCGTCGTGCTGATAGATCATCTGATTGTTAGAACCGAATATCTTCTTCAGTAACGGTGACATCGCTACCATCGTTTTCGCAGAGTTCCAACACATCTTTGCTTGATCGCGAGTGGTTGCTGCTGAGAATACTTGAGCACCCTGCTCTATGATTGTCTCGTATAATGCTATACCACCACTAAGTGTTGATTTTGCTGACTTTCGAGGTACAGATACGTGTGCTTTTCTAAATCTTCTGAATGGTTTCGGATCATCGTTTCGATATTCCCAGAACCCATAGATGTTGATTACAACGAACGCATGGAATGGCATTAGTTCTAGTCGCTTGCCTTGCCACTGACCATCGACTAGCGGCAACATTGACAAGAACATAAGTGCTTTGATTGCTTGTTCTTTGTCCCAGAACAAACGTTCGTTTTCATCTTCACAACGCTTTAAGTCGTTTTTAAAGCGTTGAATTGCGTTGAATACGAGTTTCGAACTAGGACGACTACCTGAATAAATTTCTTCGACGTACTCGAATGCACGTTCATACGCTTCTTCAGCGATTTCTCTTAGTCGTTCTTGCATTCAAACTCCTAACTCAAGAAATCGAGAATATCGGTGTTGTCAGCAGCGCCGATGTTGTCTGCTTCGGCTGATAGTTTTTTCGCTTCAGCAGCGATTTTCTTCAGACGCTCTTTACCGATTGCAGATTTGCCTTGTGCGTCTTCGATTAGTCGTATTTCTGCTTTGATCTCTTTGTAAACGGTGAATAACGGGTTAAGTTTTTTAACCATGTCGCCTTGTGTTGATAGCGTTTCGTATGATTCACCCTCTTCGGTGAGTTGTTCAGACACACGTTCAAGTCGTTCATATAACTCTTTCAAACGACCAGCGGGTGTTCTTGGATGTTTCTTCATTTTGCTCTCCTAATATCATGTATTTAGAAGAGCCAGATTCAGGTTCAGTCAGTGATATCGAATGGCTATCGCGTCGTATTCATGTGCGGAAAAAAATAATTCTGAAAATTCCTGTGCGCTGTCAGCGGGACTAGGGTTGTGTTCTCAGTCAGGTGTATCTGAGACAAAACCACCCCCCTTCGAAATAGACAGTCGTGAATGAGTAAGAAGTGAATAGAGATTGCATAAAGATGTGGTTCACAAGTCATAGTGTGTATTCGACTTGATCATGAGTTGAATTAAAAAATGTCACGGTCTAATAATATTTCTAGCTGTTT
>NZ_WXWS01000635.1:0-2333 GCF_009904715.1 Vibrio sp. V42_P2S4T144
AATGAAATCATTTGAAGCACCTCAAAAGGGGAACGCAGGGATTTACATTTACCGAGAAGATGCTTTTGTCGGAGCAGCGCTTAAAAAGTATGTTTACGTCGATGGGGAATGTATTGGTGAAACCGCTCCTGGTGTATTCTTCTACCATGAGGTCGAAGGCAATAAAGAACATCAAGTAAGTACAGAGTCTGAGTTTTCTGAAAATCACTTAACTATCTTAACGGAAGAGGGCCGTAATTATTTCGTTAATCAATACATTAAAATGGGTGTATTTGTTGGTGGTGCGGGCGTAGAACTCGTAGACGAAAGCAAAGGTAAAGCAGAAGTACTAAAAGTCGACATGGCAGAAAAAGGAAACTGTTCTTCGATCTAGTTTTACAAACAGACCGCTTTTTAGATTAAAAAACACATTATCAATGTAACCCAACGCTTGATGAGATCCATTCAGCGTTGGGTTTTGTATTTTTGGCAAACACAGTATACCTATTTCAGACCGCATGATTTGCCACCTCCTAGCTTGAGCCCACTTATTGTTCAAAGAATCTACTTGTGAAACGTGAATTTTCGAGAGGATTTCGTAGGGAGCAATCCTACAAACGCGATTAACAGATATGCCATTCCATCATTAACCTTGTCGAGTGTATTGCTAAACTAGGTAGCGGTGTGTCTCCTCTCATTAAACAAATAATAGGTATATCAGTTTTAGCTTCTATGCCTTTACATCATGCACTCGGAGCGCAATTTAAAATCAAAGGGCTAACACCAATATTAGAGAAAAATCTTGAAAGTCACCTTACACCACTAACGAAACTCTCTGTTTCAAACATTACCTCAAATCGACTAACGCAGATGGTTAATAATGCGTTAAACCCTTATGGCTACTATCATTCCGAGCTCAATGTTCAGAGATCAGAGAATGATCTCATCACGCTTGAGGTTGACGCTGGGGAGGTGATGTTGGTCAAAAAATCTAATATTGCTGTGTCGGGAGAGGCCAGTAATGATCAGGATTTCATCGAACTAATTAATAAAGCTCAACTTAAACAAGGTCAGCCGTTGCTTCATTCTGAGTACGACACGCTAAAGCGAAACTTGATTTCATTGGCTCAGCAAAAAGGTTACTTGGATGGGCGTTTTATTGAATCGTCTTTGGAAGTCATTCCCAGTTTGAATCAAGCCCATGTGAATCTGCATTTCTCTAGTGGTTCTCGCTACCAATTTGGAGAGCTGTCTGTTCTTACGTCGGGTATCGAAACAGCACGAATAGAAGCGATGAGAACGTTTGAGCGGGGCGACGATTTTGACACTTTGAAATTGAGTCAATATCAGGCCGACCTCTCGAGTACTGATTGGTTTCGCAGTGTGATTGTGAAAGCGGATTTCGAGGAGATATCCGATGGTCATAAGGTGCCGATAGAAGTGCTCGCAGAGCCGAATTCACGTAATATTGTGCAAGTCGGTGGTGGGTATTCGACAGACTTAGGATTACGCGCTTCGCTGAACTGGACCAAGCCTTGGTACAACGCACGTGGACACAGTTTTGAGGCACAAGCGTACGCTTCCAAACCGGAACAATCGCTATTACTTGGTTACAAAATTCCCACCCAAAATGTTCTAACGGATTACTACGGGATTCAGTTTGAATCTAAGCATGTCGACTATCGAGACACATCGAGTTTTTCTAATGATTTATCGTTTGAAAAACACTGGCAGTTAGACAGTGATTGGCAAAGCACCATGCACGTTCGTTATTTGCAAGAAAGTTATCGACAAGCGTCGGAGAATGACGAATCACAGTTGTTATTACCAGGGGGGACATTTTCACTGCTTGATCGCAAGAACGATCAATTAGAAGTAAAGCACCGTCACGTCTACTCATTGGAATACTCAGACCCTAATTTTTTCTCCGACTCTCGTTTGCTGCGTATTGAGGGCAATAGTGTTCTGTCATGGGATATTAGTGAAAAACACAAGTTTCACTTTCGTTCTAATGTCGGTATTAATGTCGCTGACACTTTGAGCGATATTCCATCCTCGTTACGCTTCTTTGCGGGAGGTGATGGCAATCTTCGTGGTTATGGTTATGAGTCTATCTCTCCTAGAGATGAAAATGGCGATTTAACGGGTGCCCGTTACATGTTTACTGCTGGGCTGGAATATCAATATCAGGTCTACCGCCAATTGTGGCTTGGGGCATTTTATGATGTTGGTGATGCCTTCAACGATAGGGTGGATTGGAAAAGCGGTACAGGGCTGAGTTTGATATGGAATTCAAAGTATGTGCCCGTCAAAGTGGACTTTGCTTATGGTTTAGATGCTCCTCAAGGAGACCA
>NZ_WXWS01000031.1:0-2312 GCF_009904715.1 Vibrio sp. V42_P2S4T144
TTATTAAAAATAGTATCTCCACTCTTAGCATAATGGTCTAAGTTAGTGGAGCGAATGATGTAACTGCGGACACCATCTTCACCGTAGGTGATGTTTTCTAATCCAGAACCACTGAACATGGGCAGTTCAGAATCTGGTGCTACTTGAATTGCGTCGTTGCCTTTAGGGGTTAGTAGGTAATAACCGCACCACGCTACAACGAAGATCAAGAGCAAATAAATAAGGCGAGTAAAACTCATATAATGAAGGCCTATCGTTTAGCTCAGTACTTCCCTGACCATTGCCTTTATTCGTCTAATAAATGATTTAAATGTTTGTGCTGATATTACATCACGCCAGCTTTTAGTAAATCGTGCATGTTCAGTGCACCCACAATTTTTTCGTCTTTACATAAAATCAGAGCGTTAATGTTTTTATTCTGCATCAAGTTCAAACCTTCAACCGCCAGCATATCAGGGTGTGCTGTGGTTGGGTTTGTCGTCATGACCTCGCCAATTGCCGTCGTATGAATATCGATACGCTTGTCTAAGGTACGACGTAAATCACCATCGGTGAATATACCAAGCATAGCATCGTGCTCATCGACGATGGCTGTCATGCCTAACCCCTTTTCTGAAATTTCAAGCAGGGCATCGCGAATTAATGCGTCAGGAGAAACTTTAGGTAACGCTTCTCCAAAGTGCATAATATCAGACAACTTAAGTAGCAGTTTTCTCCCCAGTGCACCACCTGGGTGAGATAGGGCAAAATCTTCGGCAGAAAAACCACGAGCTTGAAGCAGAGCTACGGCTAATGCATCTCCCATCACTAATGTGGCAGTCGTACTGCTAGTTGGCGCCAGGCCTAACGGACAAGCTTCTTGAGGTACCGTAATTTGCAGGTGTAAGTCAGACAGCTTGGCCATATTTGATTCTGGCTTACCTGTCATGCTGATGATCTTAATATTCAGGCGCTTTAATACTGGAAATAGAGACAGAATTTCGTTTGATTCACCAGAGTTAGAAATTGTCAGCACAATGTCACCAGGGCTAATCATACCCAAGTCACCATGTGCGGCTTCGCCTGGATGAACGAAAAACGCCGAAGTCCCAGTGCTTGCCAGAGTGGCGGCAATCTTGTTACCAATATGGCCTGACTTGCCAATACCCATAACGACAACTTTGCCGTTGTTGGAAAGGATAAGTTCACACGCTTTTTCAAATTGATCATCAAAGTAGGTATCTAGCTCTTGCAGAGCAGCAACTTCGATATCAAGAACTTGTTTAGCAGCAGCGCGAAAATCAAATTGATTGGACATATCAGATCTCTACTTATTGATCGTGGTAATTAAGCGGTCATGTTTGCGAATAAGTACACTTGGTAACCTAAGAAGCACACAAACAAGATGGCACCTTCAATACGGTTAATACTGCGTGATTTACCCAAACACATCGCGACAAGTAACAATGAAACGCCTAACATGACCCAGAAGTCACGTCCCATCGCGTACTCACTGAGCACCGATGGATTAATGATGCCAGGAATCCCCATTACCGCCAGAATGTTAAACACATTCGAACCGATAATGTTACCGACAGCCATGTCGTCTTCACCCTTTAAAACTCCCGCAAGTGATGCGGCTAGTTCTGGCAGGCTAGTGCCAATGGCGATAATAGTTAGACCGATAACAAGGTCGCTCATACCAAAGTGTTTAGCAATAATTACCGCGTTATCAACCAGCATGCTGGCTGCCAAAGGAAGCAGTATCAAGCCAATAACCACCCACATGATTGCTTTAGGGTTACTGACGCCTTCTGGGATCTCTGACTCTTGGTCATCAAGAAAAACATCACCTGATTTTTGCTCTTTGCGGCTGATTTGCAACATAGCAAATAAAAATGCCCCAAAGAGTACAAACAATAAGACACCCTCATAAAAACCGAGATGGCTATTCCAAAGCAGAATACCAGCGAGTACGGTTACGGCTATCATGAGTGGAAGTTCTCGGCGGATGACGGCGGAGCTAATCGACAAAGGCTTGATCAGCGCTGTAATACCTAGGATTAACGCAATGTTCGCTATGTTTGAGCCTAATACGTTACCCACCGCTGTATCTGTTTTGCCATCCCAAGCAGCGGTTGCAGATACCATCATCTCAGGGGCGGATGAGCCCATCGCGAGGATTGTCATGCCGATGACAAGCGGGGAAATACCGACGTTGCGGGCTATCGCTGCAGAGCCAAAAACAAGTTTATCTGCACTCCAAACAAGCAAAACAAGACCGACTATAAGCAACGCAACGGCTTCGAGCATGAGAATTCCTAAGTATTAAA
>NZ_WXWS01000123.1:0-2311 GCF_009904715.1 Vibrio sp. V42_P2S4T144
TCGATAAATGGTGCTGCCAATTTCCGCTAACTTTTCGTTGCCACGCTCTTCACGGCCGTACTTGCCTTGGAAACCAAGTTGAAGCAATAAATAGAGAAACTCTATAACGTGACGGTATTTGCGAGGGTCGGCTTTTAAGCGGTCGAGAATAACGAAAAACTTGTCACCACCAGATGTTTCGTTATGGAATTCAGACAGTAAGCTGTTCTGGCTCCAGTGACTATTTGCTCCCCATTCTTGCCGACAAACAGATTCATCAATCGCCGCACACAAGCAGTAACGAATAACAAGAACCGAAGCACGATCGAGCTCCATTTCATTAAGTTTTCGTTCGCCTTTTCGAATCTCACGTGCCACTTGTTCACGAAATGGCATCGGGTCATCAAGCCAAGGGATCGAAGACATACAAGACAGACTGGCGATCAACCATGAGAACTGGTCCACTAGCGGGTTAATACCCATGTTGTCGATAGATAGATCTTGTACTGCGATGTTTCTCGACAAGTCAGGCGCTGGCATTACCTCCATTGGTTTGCCAGGCTCTGGTTGGAATAAGACTACGGTGACGTCGGTTTCTGCGTAACTCATAGACGAACGGCCCAAAGTTGCAATGATAAGTTAGCGAAATCGCCCGCAACGTGAATCGCAATCGCAGCAGTGTTCTTCAATGCCATCCACTCTTCGCCCGTTTTATCGAGCTCGAAATAGGTGTAGCCAGCGTGATACGGCAGCGCGCGTGGCACAACTGGCATTGGTTTGATCTCAATCCCAGGCAGTTGAAGGTTAATCAAGTCACGTATGTTATCGATAGAGCCGATCTTCGTTTGGCTGACAAACTGGGTATGCAGAACATCCAAGGTCACGTCGGCTTTAACTGCGAGGATAAAGGTTGTCGTATCAATGATCTTATTGTCAGGGATTGCTGCCGTTCTGATGCCATAGTTCTGATCTTTTAAGGTCAGTGGAATTGCTCTTTGCTCAGACATCACGCTCAATGTCATTTTCGCACTGTCTAGGACGCGAGAAAGACAGCTAGTAAGATCACCATGATTGTACTTAGTAAACTCAATAGGTCGGCGTGTCGTTGAACACAGCGTCGAAAGCTCACCTTCTGCCTGAAGAAGAATTCGATACAAAGACTCAGGATGCACAGCTTCTGTGCTTGCGAAATGCCAAAACAAGGGTTCGTATCGGTTGAGCGCTTGCAATAGCATAAAGTCAGAAACCGATGATACGCCTTGTTGATCCACCACCCCTAATCGCTGAACTATCGATTCCGCGCGATGCTTCAACATAGAAGCAAACTCGGTCGCAAATTTACTCAGTACTGTCGACGCATGAATATCGATGCAGGTAGGAATGAAACTATCATCTAAGATCACGCTGCCATCAGGCTTCACTTCTGAGATCTTTAAGATCGGAATAGACGTGTAAGCACTCTTATCTTCATGATCGTACATTAAGCAAAAGTTAAGCTTACCGACGACGATATTTGCCATGTCTTCCGAATCATAACAAGCGTCAACCGCTTCTTGAGATTCCATCGTATAGCGCGCACCGTCTTTTTTGGTACCAAATAACTCAGAACGTTCCGATGGTAACGGACAGCACAAATAAACGACTTTATCGGCAATCGAAGGATCTACATCTTTCACTTCAGGCAGCTCAGCAAGCAACGGAAGCTCAAATGGTGTCCGGTCTTGTAAAATACCTTCAGCACGAGTAATACCGATTTTACCCAGTGCTAGTAACTGAGAGTTGATTTCTAAACGTTTAATTCCCCAATGCAAAGGCGATGCATTGGCACTCAGTAGGTTCGATAGTTTACTTTGCGAACGATCGAGTTGTTGAAAATGCTGCGGCTTCATGAACATTCCATCTTGCCAAACAACTGGATTGTATAAAGACATGTTTCTATCCCTTAAAAGTAAACCTGTTCAATGCCGCGAGTGTTATCAGAAATTAACTCACTGCCCTCTAACTTGAGCTTGATGTAGTACTCGCTCTTCTCTTCAATAACTTCCACTTTTCGCCATGACGAACCATCAATATCACGAAAAGCCACTGAAAAACCGACGGCACGAGTGTCAGGGTCTAGCGTTAGCATTTCATGAACTTTTCCACCTGGCTGTATTTGATATTCGTAACGTTTGATGTACTCATCACCCAACGACGCTTTATCGCTCTCAAACAAGGCAAAGAAATCTAAGCTTCGGAACAATACTGGCGAACTTAATTCGTGAAGACGGAGAATAACTGGAGATGACTGGCCCCCATTTCTCACATTGAGTACAGGTGATGCCTCAATAAC
>NZ_WXWS01000410.1:0-2310 GCF_009904715.1 Vibrio sp. V42_P2S4T144
ATGCAGGCGCAACAAGAAGATGTACATAAACAAGATCAAATCTTAAATAGATTTACTGTCTAACACTCATCTAAGCAAAAACAGCGAGCACCGGCTCGCTGTTTTTGTTTTTACCCCTCAACCCTAGTATTGGTCGATGTTACATGTGCCATGTTGTTGCTATTAAGCTCAACATTACAAGAACGCCGACTATGTGCCCTTTCAAGTTTAATTGAACTCGACATGGATATAGCGATCATTAGAACGGCGATAATAACGGTCGTCCACTTTTAGATAAGTGAAATCTCCAATCTTTATGTAGGTACTATTCCGAGGAATTCGGTCATGGTAATAGTAACTGCGCCTTGGTCGTCGGGTCTCCACATAAATAACGTCACGATGTTTGTGTTTATGCTTGTGCTTGCGCTTGTGTTTATGATGGTGGTGATGCGCATGATGGTGATCGTACCGATGTCCATGCTTATGCTTCGGGTCAGCCACCGCTTCTGTACTCAACACACCTAAAGACAACATAACGCCAACCATGGCAAAAGATAATTGCTTTGACACAACAGAGCCTCTTATTCATATCAACATCGATATAATAGAAGGGTGAATCACTGTACATGTCAGCCTTTCGCTAAGGAGTTTTACTAAAAAGTCAGCGCTAACCGTGATTATCAGAGAAACGTCAAACATCACAAATGCTGATGACTTCGAGTGGCCTGGGTTCGGCTATGAATACAAAAAAGCCGCCCGTTTGACTACGAGCGGCTCAGTTTTTAAATAAGCTAGCGTGATTTTATACTGCTTGGGCAAACAGCAAGAAACAGCCGAATAGGAAGATCATGCTCATTCCCATTGCGCCGCCACCAGCTTCATAAATATTGTCATCTTCTACCGGCACTCGGCGCACTTTCATGGTCATTGATAATGGGACAAAGACCGCGAGAAACACAAGAATAATCCCCGCGTAGCTGAGAATAGCTAGGAAGTGTTCTGGGGCAAATACAGCACCTAATAGTGGTAGTACAAAAGTAGTAACAAAAATCATTGGCTTACTTGCTTTCAGTAGGTCTGCATTTTGATCGTATAGCGCCATTGCAACACCTAAGAACGACGTTAGTAGTGCCAAACCAGTAAACATGGATAGGATGAACTCTAAGCCCTCGTATTGCTGACCTAGTACCGATATCAACTCTGTTACGTTGGAGTATTGAACAAGCTCATGAGGTGGTAGGTTGCCGACAACCGCTAACAACCATAATAGGTAACAAACAAGCGGAATAGTTGAGCCCACGATAATCATATTACGCAGCTGTGTTTTACTCGCTTCTTTGTTGTAAGTTACAAGCGATGGGATAACGACCATAAAACCGAAACTGGTGAAAAGCACCGAACTGGTTTTGATAAGTGCCATTTTATCGTCGCTCACAACCTCATCAAGTCCTTCAAACGAGACGCTTGGTGCAAGCGCAAAAAGGGTCAGGATCAGCGCTACGATCATGCCTAGGAACAAACCGCGATTCAGCTTATCTACTACCCCTGTACCTGCCGAAACAATGATACCAACTAAAAGAGTAAAACCGACTTGGCTTGAGATCGTAGATGTTGGAAGCCCAAATGAGGCTGTTACTTTTTGTACGAGATCACCCGCACCAATGATGTAAGCCATTAATAGACAAACTAACAGGGCGTAAAGCAAGCTGTTGGTTACCAACTGGCCTCCTTTACCAAGCGTTTCGCGAGCAATTGCATTCATGCTCACACCACCACCTACTTTGCAACTGGCTTCAAGAAGGAGCAGCGCAGCATAAGTCGTTCCAGCCCAGATGAACAACATAAGAAGAGTGCCCCAAAGGAGGCCAAATTGAGCAAGCACCATTGGTATAGCAAGCATACCAGCGCCAAGAGCAGTACCTGCAACGATCAGGGAGCTGCCGACAAGTTTTAGGTTCACGGTTAATACCTCTAAATTCAATCCGTTAATTTCTCACCAGTTGTGCTTTATCTAAAGCACACAACAAAACGCTCCGACTTAGTCAAAATTTGGTTACAAGAGCACTATGTTACAAGAGCCCTGTATGGCTAAGAAAACACGCAACAAAAGGTGGTTAATCATTTGCACATGAACACTTGAGAGTCGTTTTTGGCGATGTCATCGTTGATAAAATGTGCGCAACTTTGGGTTCGAAGCAAAATTGTTCATCTTAATTCATCAACCCCATTCGTTATGAATGGATTTGGTTCGAAAAGATTGTAAGGCATAAGCAGGACGATTGAAAAGCAAAAGGTCAATCTTATAGCGATATATTTTAACAACTCTTATCT
>NZ_WXWS01000218.1:0-2306 GCF_009904715.1 Vibrio sp. V42_P2S4T144
GTTATGTTCGCGCTTTGCGTGGTTACGCGATTTATTTTGAGCTTCGTATGAAAAACAATGATATCAAAGACAGCACACGACCGATGGGCCTGTTGTCACTAATATTGTCTTTTATGGCACTATTTGTGATCTCTGGCTTGTTGTTTTTCCCGATCGATCACGAAACCCGTCAAGTTCTTATCGGTCTGGATTTCATAATCTGTAGTATTTTTCTACTACAGCTCACCATTGATTTGATCCGGTCCACAGATCGCTGGTTATTCCTTAAACGTCATTGGATAGATTTCGTGGCGAGTATCCCATTGATAGAGCCCCTGCGCTTTGCTCGTATTTTTCATATTATGCGAGTGGTATTAGTACTGCGTTCGTCAAAGTTCATTTTGCATCAGCTCAAAGAAAACCGCCGCGAAACCACGGTCGCCTCTATACTGCTATTGATGGTTATCCTCATAACACTCGGTTCTAGTGCAATGCTGTTTATCGAAGCGAAAAACCCAGAAGCGAATATTCGTACTGGCGCCGATGCTTTGTGGTGGGTATTTGTAACAATCTCAACGGTTGGTTACGGCGATCATTATCCAGTGACCTCCATAGGAAAGTTTTTGGCTGTCATCATCATTGTTTGCGGGGTGGGTATCTTTGGTATGATCTCGGGTCTTATCACCTCTATCCTTACTGCCCCAACGAAACAACAGACGCACAGTTCAATCAATAAAGAACGTATGCTCGAGCAGCTCCTAAGCCAACAAGCGCAAATACTAGAACGACTCGATTTCATGGAAAAAGAGCTACAACAACGTAAAACAGAGACAAAAAAATAGGACCTCATGGTCCTATTTTTTTGTCGTTACCACCAGAACGATCATTCACGCCAATAAGGCTGCACTTCCACACTGATCGCTCGGGTTTGATCCATTGCATGTAAAATTGAACGCTCTTGACGGTGCAACCAGCGTTCTAACTGCTCTTTTTCTGCGTCTTCCAGCATATCAACCAACGGGAGCAAGTGGTTCAGCATTAGCAGATCATCGATACCATGCACCAGATCCGCCCATGGTAAACGAAAGCTGTTACGCTCATCCGAGTTATACAAACTCGCGAAACCAATGCCAGTATAGAGGTTACGCAATAAGCGATAGCGCTGATCAACGTACTCTTGCGCCGTCAAATCGCGCTCTGCTGGGAAAGCTTCCATTAGCTCAGCCCAAGTGCGATCGAGCTGAGTAACTGAAAACAGCATGATGTTACTTGCCATTTTTTCACGTGCTTTTTCATCAAGAAATGGCTGCCAACCGCGCGCTAAGATCCAGCGGCTTAGATCCAGCAGTAACCCTGTGTAACGCGCGGAATTGAGCAACCCTAGCACTTCTTCACGGCTTGGCAACTCTTGTAACTGCTGAGTCAACTCAGATACTAAGAACTTACGCGCATCCAATTTACGCAGCACATTGCCTTTGTCATCTAAGAGCTCTTCAAGGTGTGCATGCTCATCCAACCAACTCAGTTCTTCTTCCAACCATTTAAGCTCTTGGCGCAGAATCGCACTTGCGCGACGAGGGACAATCCCGCCAAAAATAGTCAATGTTTGACGAATGAAACGAATGGCATTACTGATTTCACGCAGTGCTTCCACGCTGTCACGCTCAGCATAAATTTGCTCGTGATAATGCCAATGAGACAAAGCGTGCTCTAAAGAGTTGATCAAGCAAAATTCAACGGTATCCGTCGGACTACTGTCCACAAGTGCCAATGATTTTACTTCATCACCCGCATAACCGCTTGCAAGTCGATAACCTTTCGCCGCTTTGCTCAAGTTACCCAAACGCATACCGCCTTGCTCGCAAAAGCTGCGTGCCAGCGTGAATAAAGCTTCGGTTTGGCCAGACTTAAGTTCCAGTTCAACTTCGCAAATCGGCTCTTGCTTCTCTTCTTCGTCTTCACCTTTGGCTACAACTAAGCCTTGGTCAAAGGCAACTTCAATCTGACTGCCATCGGGCATGCCAATCAGCCATTGTTCACGTGTGAAGTTGGTCGAGAATAATGGCATAAGCTCGGATTGCAGCATTTCTGCATCTTTACCTGGAGGCCAAATATCTAGAGGATGAAGCGACAGATTAGGCTCGTCGCTAGTGTGCTCAGCATTGTATTCTGGTCTTTGATGTAAGCCTGCGACGACGCGTCCTGCTGTCTTTACGGTTTGGACGAATACATCATCAAAACGGCGAATTCTTAAACCAATGTCGTGCTTTCGAAGCCATTTATCGGCAGTATCAAAATAGGTGTTACCCAAGTCACGACAACTATGC
>NZ_WXWS01000097.1:0-2282 GCF_009904715.1 Vibrio sp. V42_P2S4T144
ATATTCATTATTATCCTCCAAGGTAGAGCATACCCCATAGAGATAAGCTAAGTTTCGCATTTTGAAGTCATTTCGGGACAGATACAAACAGAAATCTTTAGTCTTTTAACGCTAGGTATGGTGATTTACTGGATTTTTGAAACGCGCCAAACGTGATCCATCTGCCAGTTTCGTTTTATTAACAATTGATTACTCAACGGGTTGGCTTGGCTATTTTTATCCTTTGGGCCTATTTTAGGGCGTACATAGGTCTTATGTTCTATCTTTTTGAATTTAAGTTTTTGTTAATCAAAACAATGCCTTAGTTTTGTGTTGGTCTGTTCGGGTTGTATGTCGTGTGCCCGTTATTCACTCAGAACGATTTATCGCTGTGCAATGGATGAGTCGCTACGCCTTCGATTTCAGCCTTGAGTTAGTGCTAAAAGGGTGAGTGCCTCTGATGAATAGCTTTTATAATTTCGATTATTGAATTCACTCACAAAAAAATGCAAACAAGTAATCGTGAGTGGAAACGAGCAGGAGAACAACATGAGTGGCTCACAGGAAACACAATCATTCGGTGCAAACGTTATCTTACATGCGTTTGATTGGAAGTATGCTGACATTGCCCAACGAGCAAAAGAAATCCGCGAGCTTGGTTATGGCTCTGTGTTGGTTTCGCCACCAATGAAAAGCGCACACGATGAGCGCTGGTGGCAGCGTTATCAACCACAGGATTATCGTGTTATCGATAATGCCTTGGGTGATACCAAAGATTTTATTCATATGGTTCGTGAACTGGAGCAAGTTGGTGTGTGGGTTTATGCCGACGTAGTGTTTAACCATATGGCAAATGAGGCCCACCTTCGCAGAGACCTTCAGTACCCAAGACAAGAGGTCTTGGAGGAATACCAGAACAACAAACAGAAATATCAGTCGCTAGCGTTGTTTGGCGATCTATCTCAACCACTTTTTGATGAAGAGGACTTTGTTGAAGCATTCGGCATCAAAGACTGGAAAGATAAGTGGCAGGTTCAAAACGGACGTATCACAGGTGGGCCAACCGACCCTGGCTTGCCAACTCTTCGTGTTTGTGACCATGTCGTTGAACAGCAGCGAGCGTACCTAACGGCGCTGAAAGCTATTGGTGTGAAAGGTTTTCGTATTGACGCTGCGAAACACATGACGTTAGAGCATCTTAAGCGTGTTTGGACAGACGACATCACGCGGGATGTGCACATATTTGGCGAAATTATTACCGATGGCGGTGCGACGGAAGAAGAGTATCAGCTGTTTCTTGAGCCGTATCTACAGGAAACTCGCCTAGGTGCGTACGATTTCCCTTTGTTCTCAACCATGTTTAAGGCGTTTGCTAAAAAGGGTAGCTTCAAGTCTCTGATTGATCCCTATTGTTTTGGTCAGGCTCTGTCCCCCGGTCGTGCGATTACATTTGCTATCACACATGATATTCCTAACAATGATGTCTTTCTTGAGCTCATCATGGACGAGGAAAACGAATGGTTAGCTTATGCCTATATTCTAGGCCGAGATGGTGGTGTGCCGTTGATTTATACCGACTTAAACACTAGCGGTATTAAAGGTAAAAATGGTCAGCCAAGATGGCAGGGTGCATGGAGCGATCCGAGAATGGCAAAAATGATCCAGTTCCATAATATGACGCATGGCGAGCCGATGAGTGTTCTTGAAGGTAACGATGACATGCTCGTACTTAAGCGAGGTGACAAAGGTATTGTGGTGCTTAATAAATCACAGCGTCAACAGTCTTTGACATTAAAAATCGATGGTGATTGGGTTGATTTGATGACAGAACAAATCATTCCAAGTGACGGTAAGTTAATCGTACCATCTAAGTCGTCGATGTTACTCGTCGCGAACTAGAAGATGTACACACCGAGGTTAGCAATTTCGGTGTGTATGTTTATCATCGTCATTCACGTTCTGCTGAAATTCAATATAAACTCAAACTCTCTCGTTTTTGCTAGAAATTTATGAGCACTCGTTAACGCAACATTCTGCTTTTAAAAAAACAATTACGTCATCTAAGCACTGATATTCTGCAACACAAAAAAGGGTTCTACCCTCTCGGCGCTGGGTGAGAAGACCAGCTGAAGCAAGGCTCGAGATATGATGAGAGAGAGTGGATGCTGGAATGCCAAGCTTTTCTTGTACGCCGCCTACCGCGATACCTTTGTATCCCGCTTTGACGACTTCTTTGTAAATACTTAAACGAGTCGGATGCCCTAACTCTTTTAGTGCTTTAGCAACGGCTTCAAGCTCCATAC
>NZ_WXWS01000418.1:0-2279 GCF_009904715.1 Vibrio sp. V42_P2S4T144
GGCCTTTTCCAAACGTTTGGTGGAGCTGGCGGGAGTTGAACCCGCGTCCGAAAACCGTTCATCATTGGTACTACATGCTTAGTCGATCTTTAATTTCGCCATCCACCTGCGAACCGACACGCTAATGAATGACTAGCCTGAATTAAAATTCGCCGTTCATCTCTCAGGCGGGAGAATCCGGGCTAGCGCGTTTGGGTTTGATCCCTCGTTATTCCCCGTCTTACGTGCGGAAGCTAGGGCGAGAGAGCTCTTAGCAGGTTATTAAGCTGCTAGTGCGTAGTTTTCGTCGTTTGCGACTATTTTTTTGCGGTTTGTTAACGAGGCCTACCGCACCTCGGCATGCACCTCAGACTTCTGAATTCCCGTCGAATCCTAAATCAGCCCCAGGTAATATTCGCATAGTAACAGAAAAGCATTGGCTGTCCAGTACTATGCGTTTAAGTGGTCAAGATTAACGCAGCGCGCTCTTCATTACGCGTGCTTTTTCTCTTGCCCAGTCTTTTTCTTTTAGATCCGTACGTTTATCGTGCAGCTTTTTACCTTTTGCTACGCCAATTTTTAGTTTCACCCAAGAGCGAGACCAGTACAGTGAGAGGGCCGTTAATGTCATACCTTCACGGTTTACACGTCCGAATAGGTTATCCAGCTCACGACGACTCATTAGTAGTTTACGCACACGTGTAGGGTTCGCCACAACGTGTGTCGATGCCTGATTTAAAGGAGTGATTGTCATGCCACTCACAAAGGCTTCACCGTCACGCATAAATACGTAACTTTCAGAAATATTGGCTTTACCTTGGCGAAGGGCTTTCACTTCCCAACCTTGGAGCTCCAAGCCAGCTTCGATTTCATCATCGATGAAATACTCGTGGCGAGCTTTTTTATTCAGCGCGATAGTATTGCTACCCGCTTTTTGTTTCGTTTTTTTCTTTGCCATAATAGCGACATTATACGGGTTGGATATCGGATAGGAAATCCTTTTATTTGCGCAATCGTGGAATAAAAGTAAAATTGGCAGGAGCTTTAAATCTGTACATGTATCGATAGGAGTATGTATGAAGCAAGTCAGCCGTTCTGCGCTTGTGTCTTTTAGTGCTGAACAGATGTTCAATCTGGTTAACGATGTTGCTAAATACCCTGAGTTTCTGCCTGGTTGCTCGGGCTCTAGAATCATTGAGTCTTCGGGTAATGGTATGGTGGCTTCTGTCGATGTGGCGAAGGCTGGTATCAGCAAAACGTTTACTACTTCAAATGAGCTGATCCCAGGCCAAGCAATTATGATGAACTTGGTGGATGGCCCGTTTAAGACGTTGCGTGGTGGTTGGATTTTTACCGCGCTAGATGAGCAAGCTTGCAAGGTTGAACTAAAGCTTGAGTTTGAATTCTCAAGTAAAATGATTGAGATGGCCTTCGGTAAGATTTTTAACGAGCTTACTAGTAATATGGTAAATGCATTTACTAAACGCGCAAAACAGGTCTACGAGTGTTATGAGTATTGAGTCAGATATGATTCACGTTGAGGTTGTCTATGCTCTTCCTCATGAACAGCGTGTATTTAACTTAGTGGTAAATAATCACGCAACGGTAGAAGAGATCATTCGACAATCCGGTGTATTGGAGTTGTACCCTGAAATTGATTTGTCCAAGAACAAAGTGGGTGTGTTTAGTCGTAACGTGAAGTTGGATGCGACCGTTCGAGATCGAGACCGAATAGAGATTTATCGTCCGTTACTCGCCGATCCGAAAGAGATTCGCCGTAAACGGGCGGAGCAGGCTAAAGCCGAGGGGAGTGCAGACCCAGTCACCGGTGGCAAGCCTAGTTCTGTACGTAAAAATAAGCAGGATTAATATAAACCCAATAGCTCATGTGAGTTACTCAAAGTTTGACTAACGTGATTTCTATATAATAAAAAACCTCCCAAACGGGAGGTTTTTTTGCAAAAGTCAGTTTACTGAATTTGCTCGTAAAATGCGTCACTTTTTGGAAAGTCACCACTGATGTCTGCGAGTGTGCCTTGGTCATTAAAGTTTACAATCAGATCTTTCTGTACTGGTTCGCCATGGCCAGGAGTATGATGATAGATGTAATACCAAGTGTTTGGATAGCCGTTTTCAATAAGCATTGGCGACCCTAATACGAAGCGAACCTGTGCTTTAGTCATCCCAAACTTTAATTTATCAACCGCACTTTGTTCTACATAGTTGCCTTGGTTGATATCAATACGATAAACCAGTCTTTCCAATACCGAACATCCTGTCAGCAATGTCATTGCTAATGG
>NZ_WXWS01000404.1:0-2278 GCF_009904715.1 Vibrio sp. V42_P2S4T144
AATAACAGGGACGCAAAATGCCAAAGGTGGGGATGCCTGAAATCAGAAAACCGCAGCTTGTGAAAGCGACAATGTCAGTGATTGATAGAGTCGGTTTACACGCGGCGAGTATTTCGTTAATCAGCAAAGAAGCCGGTGTATCAACGGGGATTATCAACCACTATTTCGGTGGTAAGCACGGATTGCTGGAGGAAACGATGCGAGAAATCTTGCGTCAGCTTTCGTCCACTATCACACAGAAGTTACGTGAGCTGCCAAGTGATGCTCATCACCAAAGAATTAATGCAATCATTGACGGTAACTTTGTCGGCTATCAGGCAGAAAACCAAGTTGCTAAGACTTGGCTGGCGTTTTGGTCGTACTCAATGCATGACGAGCAGCTCAAGCGTTTACAGCGTGTCAACGAACGACGTCTATTGTCCCACTTAAGAAAAGAACTCAAAGCATTATTAAATGCAGAGCAGGCTGAATTGGTTGCTCATGGTATTGCATCACTTATTGATGGAATTTGGCTGCGCGGAACGCTCAACCCGCAAGGCATTGATGCAGAAAGAGCGAGAATCATCATCAACGATTATCTCGAAAAACAACTTACGTTTTATTCTGAAAAAATATAAAAGTTACAGGTCTTCAAAATGGAAATGAAAGCACACTATATCAATGGTGCGATGTACGACGGGTGTTCAGATGAACACTTCACCACTTACAATCCGGCGAATGGTGAGCCATTGGCCAACATTAAACAAGCGAACCAAGACGATCTTCAAGCAGCGATTGAATCGGCAAAAAAAGGTTTTGCTGCATGGTCGGCGATGACTGCGATTGAGCGCAGCCGTATTTTACACAAAGCCGTTGCCATTTTACGTGAGCGTAATGACGAGTTGGCTGCATTGGAAGTGGCAGATACTGGTAAGCCCATTCAAGAAGCTATCGCGGTTGATGTCACAACAGGTGCCGATGTTCTTGAGTACTACGCTGGCCTTGCTCCAAGTCTACAAGGTGAACAGCAGCCGCTCAGCGACGATCAGTTTTTCTATACACGTCGTGAGCCATTGGGCATTTGCGCGGGTATTGGCGCTTGGAATTATCCAATTCAAATTGCGATGTGGAAATCGGCGCCAGCACTGGCTGCGGGCAACGCAATGATCTTCAAGCCATCAGAAGAAACACCATTAACGGCGCTTAAGCTCGCCGAAATTTATTCAGAAGCGGGCATGCCAGATGGCGTATTTAATGTCGTGCAAGGGGATTACCGAGTAGGACAGATGCTAACGGCGCATCCTGATATCGCAAAAGTTTCATTCACGGGTGAGTCAGGCACCGGTAAAGTCGTCATGAGTGACAGCGCTAAGACACTAAAACAAGTAACGATGGAGCTTGGTGGTAAGTCTCCACTGATTATTTTTGATGATGCGAAGTTAAACGATGCCGTTTCTGCGGCCATGGTGGCGAACTTCTACACCCAAGGTGAGGTTTGTACGCACGGTACACGTGTATTTGTCCATGAAGGTATTTATGACGACTTTATCGCACAGCTTAAAGCCCGAACCGAGCTGTTAGTCGTCGGCGATCCGCTTGATGAGAACACGCAAATTGGCGCGCTAATCTCTAAAGATCATGAATCGAAAGTTCTAGGAGCGATTGAAGCCGCGAAAGCGAGTGGCGCGACGTTACTCACTGGCGGCTACAAAGTAACAGACAATGGCCTAGCTAATGGTAACTTTGTTGCTCCAACCGTATTTGTCGATTGCGATGATGACATGAGCCACGTTCAACAAGAAATCTTTGGCCCGGTAATGTCAGTCCTAAAATTCCGCGATGAGTCGGAAGTGATTGCGCGTGCAAATGGCACAGATTATGGCTTAGCGGCAGGTGTATTTACTCAAAACCTATCTCGTGCGCACCGTGTGATCCATCAAATTCAAGCGGGTATTTGTTGGGTGAACACATGGGGTGACTCACCTGCAGAAATGCCAGTTGGCGGCTACAAGCAATCAGGTGTTGGCCGTGAAAACGGAGTTGAGACCCTTAAGCATTACACACAAACGAAGAGTGTTCTGGTTCAGCTAAGCGACTTCGAAAGCCCTTACAAATGATACTACTCATAGTAGATAACTGACCACTTTAGCTTGTTAAAATGCTCGATAACTACGTTGTCAATTTTGATTGTAGGTTAACTACTTATCGAAAATTTCCGCCTTGTTCTCAAGCATTTTTCCTACGCTAATTTCGTTCACTTATCTAGGGTGATTAGTATTAACTCCTAGGAGAATAAAAA
>NZ_WXWS01000617.1:0-2274 GCF_009904715.1 Vibrio sp. V42_P2S4T144
ATTATACAAGCACTAAGTAGCAATAAGTTTAAAGAAATGGTCGGGGTTACCCATGTTAGTGAATCGAGCAACTTCGTCCGTTTGCACTTTAAAGACAAAAAGAACGTGCGTCTTCATGGTTTTGTGTTTACTGATCAGTTTCGTTCTAGAAACTCCTTAACCCAGTCCAGTGAGCCATTACAAAGCAAACAAAGTCGACTAGAGGCGTTAAAAGACCAACTCAATAAAGCGATTATTAAACGAGCTAACTACAACAACAGACGTTATGGATTACACAAAAGTAAGCCCGAGTTCAATGTGAGCAAAGTGCATTACTTACCTTTGAACTCCCGTTGGACAGCTACGCCATCTTTTTACATACCGCAACCTCACGTTAATTTTGCACAAATACCCGAGTTCAACCCATCTCTAAAAGGTTTTGAGATGGTTAAGCAAATTGAAGAAAGAAAGGCACTAACTGAACGAAACGCAAGGTTAGCGTTAGAACAGTATCACGAACAACAACAAAAGTTTATCCAAGAATGGATGAGTTTTTTGCTAGAAGGGAAAATAGAATATGAGCGACATCGAGAAGCAATTAGCTTCACAAATTACGTCATTGACGAAGAATCAGCAGATTTCAAACGAGCATTTACTCGCTATGATCGAGACACAGAACGAGTTTTACTTGAACACGATAAAAGAAATCCAAGAACAGTATCAACACGAACGCAAAACAATCCTGAACGAAATTATTCAGACACATCAGAACATTCAGCAGGAATACCAAGCCTCAGTCGAAGCGTTACAGTGGCTATCGAAAGCCTCAAACGAAGTATCCGTATCCACGAGACAGCAAATCGAGCAATTGAAACACCGCTTGAACATGCTGGAAAGCTCGCAGAAAGACAGCGGGATAGCTATCTCGAACTTAGTCGAGCTTTTGACGTTATAGCTTCCGAACCGAAATTGAAAGATGAGCTGAAATCGCGCTTGGTTAGAAATGAAGCACATAAAACATCACTTGTGAAAAAAGACGGTTTGAGGCGGGTTCTTAAAAAACTAACGAAGCCACAACCGCATGAGCAAGAGAGATTGGAGCGTTAAGTTGAATTGAAATTATGACAACAAAATCTCTTCTAGTAGCCTAGTGCAGATACCACACCCAATAATGTGTTAGTAAGGAGGAGATGTCATCAGCGTCAATTGAAGATCATAGCTTGCTGTGTTTTACCCCCGATAGGGGGTAAACTTCTTTTTACCCCCTATCAGGGGTAAATCTACCCTTAATCGAAGGTAACATGAGAAATTGTTATGTTGATAACATCGTCCAAGCAGTTAATCAAGTGGCACACATGGATACTCGCTCAATGATATTGCAGCGCGACTAGGGGTATCTGGAAAGACGCTTTATAAATGGGTGTCAAAGTTCTCAAAGCCTTCAGCAAAGCGTAAACAAGACGACGATCTCCCAGCGGAGGTAGCACGCTTTAAACGTCAATTAAAACGAGCAGAGCAAGAAAGAAATATATTAAAGGAAGCCGCTCGGTTCTTTGCACATCGAGCCACAATCGTATGAGCAAGAGGGATTAGAGTTATAACTTGAATTGAAATTATGACAACTGAATCTCTTCTAGCAATCTTGTGCAGGTACCACACTCAATTAATGTGTTAGTAAAGAGGAGATGCCATCTTACTTCCTACCGCGAAACTAGATCCATATATAATTCACAGCGTACGCTTCGTGTTTTCTACACCGAAAAACTTTTGCCTCAACGTCAGTTAGATCAGATGGGCAGTTTACTTTTAGCCTTACTCTTGCAAGTTACGTCTGGTTGGTCTATCTGAATGTATAGTAAATAATCACTTCTGTGATAGCATTGTCAGATACATGAAGCTTTGGTGACGTGAGGGCGGTAGCTTGCTGATTTTCCTTTAATTAATCGAGCATCCAGTTCTTTGTAAAACCAACGCTCAACTATCCGTTGTGTTGAGGCTTTGTTGACACCAAAAGGTCGACCTTTTCGCCAACCCAAAAGCCTATGGCGATATAGTATAGACGAGACCACATGAGTAAGCTGAAGGGAATGTTCACTAACTGGAAATAATACAATAATGCGATCGTTAACCGAGGCACGATGCTATCGTTGATTGGTGCTCTAACACCCCGTAGGAACGCAGAGATAGACAAATTTAACTTAGCCATGATTTAAGAGTCAGGAATGAATAAAGATAATGTAGAAGCAGCTTCGGCTGTGCAATCAGTTGTTGAAGAAAAAATTAGAGGTATGAAAG
>NZ_WXWS01000124.1:0-2271 GCF_009904715.1 Vibrio sp. V42_P2S4T144
GAATTTATTAATAACCGACTTATCCATTTGCGCTTCATAACCAACCTGTCTGATCGCAGAAATGAACCGAGACGCTTTAACAATCCCATTCTCAGGATCGCGAATCCGACATGTTAACTCTTCATATAATGATTTTTTATGCGTCGCGTCACTTATTGGATGCACAGATTGTGCGTAGAGTATCACACTTTCAGGTGTAAGTGCTGTGTCAAATAACGTTCTCCACCTCACACTTCCGCGAGCTTCTTCATCGTGGTTCCATTTTTTGAAGCGACTCCAATTATTGTTATTTTGTAGTTGCGCACTACGCAAAGCAGTCTCGGCTTCATCAATGATTTGGCTGTGTCGCTCACCTTCTTTATAAGTGGTGATGCCAATATGGCACCAGTTGTCTGGATCAAGTGGCTCTGGCGGCATTAACTTTTCTAACTGGCGAATGCATTGCGAGGCAAGGTTAGCCACATCTTTCGCACTTTGGTGCGGTAGAAAAAGCGCAAAATCAGCATCGTAATAACGGGAAAATACAACATCTGGGTATCGTTGAACTAAATTGGACAATAAACTCCCAACTTCAACAATAAACTCATCCGTAATTTGCTTATCTTGCTCTTCTTCAACCAGTTTCCAGTCTTGAATACGCACTAGCAACACGGCGCCGCGAGCCCCACTTTCTAGTAACGCCGATTCCAACTTGCTATCAAATAACACTCGGTTAGCGGTACCGGTTAGCTTATCAAGGAAGGTTTGAGTTCGAATAAAGGTATCAAATCGGCTTCGCTCTTGACGCGCATCTTGTAACTCTTCAATTAATACATCGAGCGCTTCACTGGCGGTGTAAGGCCATTCTTTTTTGTCACCTTTGGCATACTGCTCCACCCTACCAGCCAGGATCATTCTGCCTCGCTCTTCGAGCATTTCGGAGCCTTCTAATTGCTCCTTAAGCCATGCCACGCCGCGCATTAAGCAGAAGATGATCAATACAACGGCAAGCGTGATCGACCAAAGCGCCTGCATTGAGTAGCTGTAACCTAAGTAAGGGGGAATTGCTTTAAAGTGAATCGTGTAATCTTGATTGTGAGTCAGCTGGTACTCAGCCTCAAACAAGACTGACGCTTCCATTTGATGAGAAGTATCTTTGAAGCGATAAACAACGGCGTTGTTGGTCGACAACGTCATTTCGACAATATTGGAAGCCTGCAGCATTTTCGGCATCCAGCGCTGCATAGAATAAGCGGCGTCAGGATCTTCCATCTCCTTGTCGACCACCTCTACGATCCCTTCTAAATAATGGGTGAGATATTCCTGCCCAAGACGTTTAAAAGAGAGGGTGCCACCGACAAACAAGATAAACATGGCGCAGATAACGATCATGGTGACAAAGGCCACCAGCCGTGTGCTTAACTTAAGAGTTGGGGTATACCTCATGAATACCAAATTCCTTTTTTATTCATCATATACCTTATTGAAATATTTATACTTGATAAGAGTTCATCAAACAATCGGATTAGTCTGATAGTGAGAGGCTGGAGCATAAAGAAAATCACACTCATTGATAAGTTTTATTGTTACGCCTAACCTTGCCAAGATAAGCCTGTGAGATCATTAGATTGCGACAATAAAAAAGGCCGCGATATTCGCGGCCTTTTCGATTCAAGCATAAGCAGAATTTAGAACGGGATATCGTCGTCAAAATCCATTGGTGGCTCATTGTACTGCTGCTGTGGTTGCTGCGGAGCCTGTTGTTGTGGTTGCTGTTGCTGAGGCGCATTGTACTGCTGCTGAGCTGGCTGTTGAGGCTGACCCCATCCACCTTGTTGCTGCTGTTGACCGCCCATTGGTGCGCCGCCACCTTGAGCACGACCGCCAAGCATTTGCATAACACCATTGAAGCCTTGAACAACGACCTCAGTTGAGTAGCGATCTTGGCCACTTTGATCTTGCCATTTGCGAGTTTGCAGTTGCCCTTCAATGTAAACTTGAGAGCCTTTACGCAAGTACTCACCTGCTACTTCCGCAAGTTTGCCGAACAACACAACACGGTGCCATTCCGTTTTTTCGCGCTGTTCGCCAGTCGCTTTATCACGCCATGAATCAGAAGTCGCAATAGTAATGTTTGCTACTGCACCGCCATTCGGCATGTAACGAATTTCAGGGTCGTTACCTAGATTCCCCACCAAAATAACTTTGTTAATTCCACGGCTGGCCATGATGTGCTCCGTTTCACTCTGGATATATAAAATTTTAGCGCATTAGAATAGCACGCTTTAATGT
>NZ_WXWS01000310.1:0-2256 GCF_009904715.1 Vibrio sp. V42_P2S4T144
GCGTTCCTAAGCAGCAGCTTAGATTCCCAACCCGATGAAGCTTCATACGGGGTTGGGGTAACCTTGCTCTTTGGCTTTTACATCAATTTTCCACACTGTCGTCGACATGGAGTTCTTCGGATAAGCTGGAATCTGCATCACTCAAATCGCCGAAATACCAATCTGGATGAGCGCTCGTGAGACTTTCAATGAGTTTTGTGTTGTGTTCTTGTAGGCGTTCTTTATCGCGAGTTAATGAAGCGATATGCTCGTCTAACATTTTCGCACGAGCGCGTTCAACAAAAAGCTCCTGACTTACCAAAAGTAACGTATCGAGCTTTTGCTGTTGTTGGTCAACTCTAGCGCGGTAGTCCGAAACAACTTGCTCTGATAGAGCAAGTTTGTTTTCTAGCTCATTGTACTTTTGACTCTGTGAATCAGTTTGCCGTATCTGCTTTTGCAATTCGTCAATGAACTCAACAAGCTCTTTGTTTTCTTTTTCTAATTCATCAATTTGCTTAAGAGATTCTTGGGTATGGGCGCTAACGAGCTGTTGAACCTCACCATCGAAAGCCTTCCAAACGATAGACATTTCGGCTTGAAGCGCAGAAGTCAGTCGCTGCTCAGAGTCAACAAACCACAGCGCTTTATTACGAACGACAGTAGTTGGTTTTGTAGCTTTCCTAAGTATTTTGAAAGCGATCGCTACTCGCCTAAAATCACCACCAACACGCTTTTGAAGCGCTTTTGCTGAAGTGGGTGCTGTGTTTAAATCGCTAAATGCTGAGGCATACTCGTCAATGGTTTTACCTTTTTCTGTTGAATAGCCTTGTTTTTCCAGTTCAGCGGAAAATCTTTCACGGAGCAATACAAGACTTTCTTCCTGACCGAGGAAGGCAGGAAGAGAGGAAGACAAAGTAGTATTCATAATTACTGTCCAACTTTAAGCGTATCATCGATAATTTTGTAGATTTGCTCTCTGTGTTTATCACTCTTTGCAACCCGTGCTAGTTCGAGTAAGTTTTGTATAAATGCTTTATCATCACTGGCGATGGACTGCGCTGCTTGCTTAGTTTCAACAATGTCATTGGGTACGAAAATGCTGTTTGAATCACCCGTTTTAAATAGTTCTGCTATTGTCCTATCTGCTTTGACTTGCTCTTTCTTCAAACTTACCTTATTACGTTTCGCATAATGCTTTTCTACAATGCTGACGTCTCGATGCCCGAGTAATTCCGCGATCCAAGCTACACTGACTCCACGATTAAAAGGTATCGACGCTCCCGTATGTCGCAATTGGTTTGGGCCTCTATGAGGAACACCTGCCTCTTTCAAGAAACCAGTAAAGAACTGCTTCGCAAACTGTTTAGGGTTCAGCCATGGATGACCCGTTTGCTCATTAAAAAAAACAAACCTGCGTTTTTCTCGTTTAACTGTGATGTTATCTCGTTGCACAACGTCAATAGCGATTGGATCTTTGTCACCAGTTAAGCTCTCTAGTTTGCGGAGTATTTGAGCGGCTTCTGCTGATAGCTCAATTGTTCGTTCAGACTCTTCTGTTTTAGTTACTTTGTACTTGTTTAGAGGTTTTGCTAAGTCAACGTATAGTCGACATTTTTCAATTCCTTGTTCTGTATAAAACTCGATATTTTCCCAGCAAGTACAAATGAGTTCGCTGATACGTAATGCCGTTAGAATGGCAAAAGAAGCCATGTCTTTTGCCATCTCATTGTCGGTATCAGTCAACAATAATTGACGAACTTCGTCTTCGGTTAAGGGAAAAGGATCATCGTTAACAACTTTCAGGTTTTTGATACCTTCCATTAAGTCGCTTTTCTGATGTTCAGACAAGCAGGCTTTAGAGCAAACAGCTCGCAAGATAGTGTAACAACCGTTAATAACCTTACCCTTTTTTCCCTGTTTAAGGAGGGTAGTTGTTAGATTATCAATATCTTCAATAGTGAGTTCAGAAAGGAGCTTTTCCCCCAAGTTTCTGATGATATGTCTGCCATGTGTTTTCATTCCATTAAAGGTAGATTCTGCTACCACTGGCTCGTTGATTTCTAACGCATGGCAAACAGCACGAGCAACAGAATTGAGCTTGTGATCATTTTTATCAAGGGAGACTTTAGACTTGCGGGTGCCTTTCCGAGCTTTTTGAATTCGAGACTTCAGGCGAGGGGATTTTTCATTTTTCTTCGTAGGGTTCATTTCTAGACCTATAGAGTGATAGGCCATTAAGGGCGGCTCTTCTGGCGGAGCCTTATTATGTATAAT
>NZ_WXWS01000266.1:0-2253 GCF_009904715.1 Vibrio sp. V42_P2S4T144
CAACTGGATACGCAAGGTAAATCAGTGATAACTTTCTGATTTTTAAGCATCAAATTTTCACTTCGAATCACTCTCACCTATTATGCACCTTATTGCAAATAACATTGATGGAATGATTGTTATGTCAGAACTGACTCGGATGCGCTCTGGAGAAGCCTATAATTGTCTGGATGAAGAACTAAAGCTAATGCGCGCCAAAACTGCGCAGCTTGTCTTCCAATTTAACCACGAGCCAAACCCAGATATCCGTAGACAACTATTGGCGGAAATGGGCGTCCAATTAAAAAACAGCGCCTGTATAGAGCCACCGCTACAACTTACCTACGGTTGTCACTTGTCCATCGGAGAAAACACCTACATCAACTGGGATGCCATTATTCTGGACAATGGGCAGGTTGAGGTTGGCGCGAACGTCATGATTGGGCCTAGAGTGCAAATTTACACAGCCGCTCATTCACTCGATACACAAAGACGCTTAGCCGGAGATGAGATCGCCAAACCGGTAACAATTGGCAATAACGTTTGGATTGGTGGGGGCGCAATCATACTGCCGGGCGTGACCATTGGCGATGAGGCCGTCGTCGGCGCTGGCTCTGTCGTAACCAAAGACGTTGCGCCGGGCGATCGAGTCGTTGGAAATCCGGCGCGCTCCATTAAACCCAAAAAATGAAGAAAGTCGCTATTTCGCCAAATGATCGCGAATAATGTTGGCAAGCAGATTGAGAGCATGAACGTATTTGTCATTGAGCTCAAAAGAAGCGTTAAGACGAATACAGTGATCGTATTGTTCTGTCAGGCTGAACATCTTTCCCGGCGCGATGCTGATATTATCTTTTAGCGATTCTCGATATATCTGCAAGCCGTCGATATGCTTGGGAAGCTCTAACCAAATAAAGTACCCGCCGCTTTGGCTTAACACGTTGACTTCTTCAGGTAACAGCTCATTAAGCAGATCCGTCATCTTACTTTTACGTTCAAACAGCTTTTTCCGTAACTGCTTCAAATGCGATTCATAATTGCGGCTTGTTAAATAGTGCACCAATGTCATTTGCACTGGTGCACTCGTCGCTAATGTACTCATTAACTGTAACTTTTGTACCTCTAGCGCCCGCTTTCCCGCCGCAACCCAACCAATACGTAGTCCTGCGATTAATGATTTTGAAAACGAGGAGCACAACATGGTATTGCCCGTGTCATCAAACATTCTTAGTGGATAAACCGAGTCATTCCCTGCATGCAGTTCGCTGTACACGTCATCTTCAATCACTGGCACGTTATATCGCTGTGTCAGTTCAATCAGCTTTTGTTTTTTCTCGTTGGTGAGCGTAAAACCCAGAGGATTTTGGAAGTTCGACATCAGCCAACATGCTTTCACATCGTGTGTTTGCAGCGCTCGTTCCAATGAGTCTAGGTCAATGCCCGTGACTGGGTCTGTTCTTACTGAGAGCGCTTTCAAACCTAACCGCTCTAAGGATTGCAATGCACCATAAAATGCAGGCGACTCCACAACCACCCAATCTCCCGGTCTTGTGCTGGCTTGCAAACTGAGCGTTAACGCCTCCAGCGCGCCTGCCGTAATGACAATTTCATCGGGTGAAATTTCAATGCCTTTCGCAGCATAACGCTTCGCGATGATGGTGCGTAATTGTTCGTTTCCCGGCGGTAAGTTATCAAAGGTGGTGGAAATCGGCATATTGCGAGCGGCTGCGCTCATCGCCCGATTCACGTGATAGCGTGGATACAAACTTGGGTCTGGATAGGCAAAGCCAAAATTGATCATGGATGGATTTTTACTCGCCTGCAGAACATCAAAGATAAACTCATTGATGTCTACCTGCTCTGTCCACGAAACCGCGGCTGGCGCTTGGGGTTCATTTGAACTCTTAATATTGGGAGCGACTCGATAACCAGAGCGCGGCTGTGACGTTACCCAGCCTTGAGATTCCAGAATTTGATAGGCATGCAACACCGTCATCAAGCTTAAACCCGAGTGTTCAGATTGGCGACGCAGAGAAGGCAGCTTGTCACCCGGATGCCATATCCCCGATTTTATCTGCCTTTTAAGCTGTTCCACTAACTCTTGATACTTCGCCAAACGCAAATCCCCTTCCCTAAAGCCGAATTCAAAATAATAACACTTCAATATTTAATCTGTTATAGGTTTATAGTCACTGTCTGTACCTACTTCCCTCATTCCGCTCCTCTTAAAATAGCTCTCTCATAAAACTTAAAAGATCAAAGGAAGTTTAATGT
>NZ_WXWS01000183.1:0-2249 GCF_009904715.1 Vibrio sp. V42_P2S4T144
GTCGTGGCTTTGCCTTTGATGGTTCGTTCAGTACGCCTAAGCTTAGATAGCGTCGACCCTAAATTGGAGCACGCAGCCTCTACGTTAGGCGCTTCTCCTTTAAAAGTGTTTCTCACCGTCACGTTACCACTGACCATTCCCGGAATTATTACGGGCACGATGCTGTCATTTGCTCGTAGTCTTGGCGAATTCGGGGCGACGATCAGTTTCGTCTCTAACATTCCGGGTGAGACCCAAACGATTCCGCTGGCAATGTACAACTTTATTGAAACGCCAGGTGCAGAAATGCAGGCGGCTCGTCTGTGTATCATTTCTATCGCGTTAGCCTTGTCTACATTAATGATCTCTGAATGGCTAAATCGTAAAGCGGCAAGCAGATTGGGTGCGAAGCAATGACGATTAAAGTCCAATTTAAACAAATGCTTGGTGAGACTGACTTCGACATCAAACTTAAGTTACCTTGTAACGGAATTAGTGCCTTGTTTGGACGATCTGGTGCAGGTAAAACGACGTTGATTAACATCATCAGCGGATTGGTCACTCCAAGGCAAGGGTATGTTGCGGTTGGTGAGCATGTTTTGTTTGACAGTGAACAGGGAATCAACCTACCAACGCACAAGCGTGGTATTGGTTATGTGTTTCAGGATTCACGTTTGTTTCCTCACTATTCGGTTCAAGGCAATTTGTTATATGGCGTTAAAGAAAAAGATGACGAGTATTTTGATGCAGTCACCGAACTCTTGTCTATCAAACCGTTACTAAAGCGCTTTCCGGTATCACTTTCTGGTGGTGAAAAGCAACGTGTTGCGATTGCGCGCGCATTGCTATCTAAACCCAATTTGCTTTTGATGGATGAGCCACTTGCCTCACTCGATATGCCAAGAAAGCGTGAGGTAATGCCTTTTCTTGAGGAGTTGTCGGAGAAGGTAAATATTCCTATTATCTATGTCACACACAGTCTCCAGGAAATTTTAAGGCTTGCTCAGCACCTTGCAATTATTGACCAAGGTAAAATTTCGAGTTCAGGTAAGCTTGAGGAAGTGTGGGCTTCTCATGCTATGCGCCCATGGCAATCTTTCTCAGAGCAAAGCAGCTTATTTGAAGGCCGGATTGCTGAACATCATGAACGTTATGCACTGACTTGTATCAGCCTTGCACCTAATGTATTCCTGTGGGTGCAAAAGATTGACGGAACACCAGACACGCCAATACGCTTGCAAGTGCGTGCCAACGACGTTTCTATCACGCTCGAGCAGTCCAAGGCGACGTCGATTCGAAATATTTTGCCTGCTATTGTCGATTCCATCGAGGTGTTTAATGCAGCCGATGACAAGCAGAGTATTAATGTATCACTCAAGCTAGACGAGAAATGTTATTTGTGGGCAACGATCACACCGTGGGCCCTTGATGATCTCAACCTAAAAGTTGGTCGCCGTGTTTTTGCACAAATTAAAGGTGTCAGTGTGACACAAAAAGATATGGCACTAGCGCCTCATTAACCGTTTAGACTGATTTACGCTTCATGATCAAAAAAGGCCGCAAAGTGCGGCCTTTGTTACTAGAAGAATGTCGGAATTACTTCGCGAATACTTCTTTGAATTCACGCTTAAGAAGTGGGTCACGACGTGCTTTCTTAAGTTGCTTAACCATGTCTTTCACACAGTTGTGAAGCACATTATCAAGTAGTTGAGCACGGTATTCTTCTTTATCTTCATCTGTCATGTTTTCTGGCAGATTAAGAGTAGGAAACTCTTCCATCACATTAATACCAGCGAATGCTTGGCCTACAGAAACTAGAGCATGAAACTGTTCAAAGTTGTCTAGAATGTTCTGTGCGCTTGCTGGCATTTCGTCCCATGATTCACGTACCGCTTCTTCAGACACTTCATGGATAGAGGTAACCATTTCGAACATTTGCTCTGGAACTTCGTCAAATTCGATAACTTTACGTAGCTCTGGAGAAATGCTGGCTAGATCGATTTTTTTGCTTTCGCTGTTAGTTGCTTCTGACATGGTGTGTCTCTCATTACAAAAAGGCGGGAATATTAATACCAAATGCATCAAATAGCTATACCCATTAGTCCGCAAGATGACCAAAGTGAATGAGTTTGTTGAACTTCTGCTCACAGGCCATGATTAGATAGGGTAACGTCCAGTCTAACTGCTTTATGCAATGGATTCCGTGATATTCAAACAAAAATATAGCACTTAATTATTAGTCGAATGCAACAACTCTATGAGTATGGTAT
>NZ_WXWS01000177.1:0-2244 GCF_009904715.1 Vibrio sp. V42_P2S4T144
GCTGTGCCCTTCGGGTCTGCAGAGCAGTTATCACTGCCAGTAACGAGTGCAAGACCCATTGGTGAGTATTCTGGTTCGCCCGTCATGTGGCTTAACTTGGCCGATTTAGAGCATGATCTACCTTTAGTATCCCTGCGTGACTGCCTGCATTTTCCTGAGCCATTATTTATGTTGTTAAGTAAAGCTGTGCAATATGGGCACATGACGCAAAGTTTGCGCTTTTGTCCACAGTGCGGAGGAAGAAACTTTCTTAATAATAACCAGTTAGCCATGCAGTGTGGTGAATGTCGCACCCTTCATTATCCTAGAATATTTCCGTGTATTATCGTTGCTGTACGTAAAGAAAATCAGATCTTATTAGCCCAACATCCAAGGCATCGAAATGGTATGTATACGGTTATTGCGGGTTTTCTAGAAGTCGGTGAGACATTAGAAGAGTGCGTGGCTCGAGAAATTCATGAAGAAACGGGAATTCTCGTTAAAAATATTCGCTACTTTGGCAGCCAGCCTTGGGCTTTCCCATCCAGTATGATGATGGGGTTTTTAGCTGATTATGAATCCGGAGAGTTAAGTCCAGACTACACTGAGCTGTCTGATGCACAATGGTTTGGTATCGATGAGATGCCGCCTGTTGCGCCTAAAGGAACGATTGCAAGAGCACTTATCGAACAAACGCTGAAAGATATAGACTCTAATTATCTGATAAATAGATAAAAAAAACCCTCCGAGAGGGAGGGGGTAAGTAAGATGTCGTTATGAGATGCTGAGTACTAAGTACTCAGTTTATAATTGTAGTTTTCGCTAGCGAACAAATTTTTAACACTGATACCGATTGGGTGCAAATTAAGCATTGATTTAAAAGTTAATAACTTGATCCAGGTTGCAAAGCACACAGCTATTGGACTTAAATCAGTGATAGAATACCCCCTTTCACAGAAAGCCTAACAGTTGGAATTACGGAATGACTGAATTAAAAAATGATCGTTATCTGCGTGCGCTTTTAAAAGAGCCGGTAGATTACACGCCAGTATGGATGATGCGCCAGGCAGGTCGTTACCTACCAGAATACAAAGCGACTCGTGCAGAAGCGGGTGATTTCATGTCTTTGTGTCGAAATGCAGAATTAGCATCCGAAGTGACACTTCAACCATTACGCCGTTTTCCTCTTGATGCCGCGATCTTATTCTCGGACATCTTAACGATTCCAGATGCAATGGGGCTTGGTTTGCGTTTTGCTGCGGGTGAAGGACCTGTTTTTGATAACCCAATTACATGCAAAGCCGACGTGGAAAAAATTGGTTTGCCAGATCCTGAAGGTGAACTGCAATACGTAATGAACGCAGTACGCCAGATCCGTAAAGACCTGAAGGGTGAAGTGCCGCTGATTGGTTTTTCTGGTAGCCCTTGGACTCTTGCGACGTACATGATCGAAGGTGGTAGCTCTAAAGCGTTTACCAAGATCAAGAAGATGATGTACGCGGAACCACAAACTCTGCACCTACTTCTAGATAAGCTGGCAGACAGCGTTATCGAGTACTTAAACGCGCAAATTAAAGCGGGTGCGCAATCGGTAATGGTATTTGACACATGGGGTGGCGTACTAACGCCTCGTGATTACAATCTGTTCTCACTGCAATACATGCACAAGATTGTAGATGGTCTGATTCGTGAAAACGACGGTCGTCGCGTGCCAGTCACACTGTTTACTAAGAATGGCGGCATGTGGCTTGAGCAAATCGCAGCAACAGGCTGTGATGCGGTTGGTCTAGACTGGACAATCAACATTGCAGACGCGAAAGCACGTATCGGTGATAAAGTAGCTCTGCAAGGTAACATGGACCCATCAATGCTTTACGCTTCACCAGAGCGTATCTGTGAAGAAGTCGCGGGTATTCTAGAAGGTTTTGGTGATGCAGGTACTGGTCATGTGTTCAACCTAGGTCACGGTATCCATTTGGATGTGCCGCCAGAAAACGCGGGCGTATTTGTGGAAGCGGTACACGAGCTATCTAAGCCATACCACAAGTAAGTTAGATCTTTTGAAATCAAATGCCGGCATTCAGTGCCGGTATTTTTTTGCCTAAAATTCATTTTTTCTATCTGAGACTCAAGGCTGTACAGCTCTAGTAGTATTTGGCCTACTATGATCTAATTACTACTCTAGCTGTACATTAGACATTAAAGTCTAATATAAACAAATACTTATAATTTCTGGTTTTATGTTCTAATTTTCTTGTACAGATA
>NZ_WXWS01000162.1:0-2236 GCF_009904715.1 Vibrio sp. V42_P2S4T144
ATTACAACTAGGGTAATAAGAAAATGAAAAAGGCAGCACTAACTACTGCAATTCTTACAGCATTGGTATCAGCACCATCATTCGCAGCAACTGTATACAAAAACGACGGTACTGAATTAAAAGTTGGCGGCCGCGTTGAGTTTCGTGGTGACTTCATCGGTTCAGACGGTGCTGAAGTTGAAGGTTCTATGGAAGATAAAAGCCGTGCTCGTCTTAACCTAAAAGGTAAAACAGACATCGGCAACGGCCTTTCTGCTTTCGGTGTTTACGAAGCCGAACAAAAAACGGGCAAGAGTGAATTCAAAAACCGCTACATGTATGCAGGCGTCGACTCTGATATCGGTGCTTTCTCTGTAGGTCGTCAAGACATGGCTGCAGTCATCATCTCTGACATGACGGATATCACTGAATTCTCTGGTGTTCAGCAAGTTATTGATTCGTCTTCTGATAAGCAAGACAGCGTTTTCGCATACCGTGGTGCGTTTGATGCACTACAACTTCAAGCAACCTACCAAGCAAACTCTAGCGATAACGAAGATAAATACGGCATCTCTGGAATGTACTCACTACCAATGGGCCTCGACTTTGGTCTTGCATACTCTGGTGGCGATGTAGATAAAGATAACTCTGAAGATCAAATTCTAGGTGGTATCGCTTACTCGATGGACAACCTTTACCTAGCAGGTACTTATTCTCAAGGTTCCCTGACTGACTCTGAAGACTTTACGGCTTACGAGCTAGTCGCAAGCTACAAAGTAGCAAGCAAAGTGACACTTGCAGCTCTATACACAGCTCAAGAGAATGATCCAGACAACGGTTCAAAGTACGACACCGTTGAAGGTATCGAGCTTGTTGGTTACTACAAACTAAACAGCAACTTCCGTACTTACCTGTCTTACTACATCAACCAACTTGATGAAGCAAAAGATGCAACAACAGGTCTAGTAACAGAAGGCGAAGATACACTGCGCCTAGGCGTACGTTACGATTTCTAATTCACTCTTGTCCTAAGAGCGAGTCCACTTGGCCAGCACCTTTGCTGGCCATTTTTTATTTAACCCAACACAACTCGATAAGTTTTCACACTATCCAAGCATCGCTCAGCAATGAAAAACGAGCGTAACGACGCCTACTTCTGCCCTCTTTTAATGCGATTGATCACTAAGTTAGTGCATTTCATCTAATCGACAACATAGAAAAACCAAAAAACCATTTAAAATCAAATGTATAAAAGTTGGCACGTGTTCTGCAATATTATTTATGCAAATGCATGGCAGCGTTTGTGCTTCTCGTTCTTTGTACCTGTTATAACAGGCACGTCCTTTGAATTGGTAATGTCGCCTCCCTCTGGGAGGCATTTTTTTATTGGCGCGAAAAACAATAGGACGTATGATCCCGCCACCTCTATCAAACTGGAATTTTTCAATTGAATCATCATCCTGTTCAAGGTGCGTCCTGGATGCTAACAGCTGGCTTGGCATTCGCCATAGTGAACAGCTTCGCCCAAATTGCTAGCATCAACTTTGGTGTCTCCTCCACCACATTTGCGTTATTCCAATATGCAATCGCCTTATTTGTTATTCTGCCCTACCTACGTACACTTGGGATTAGACGTTCTTTAAGAACCCAACACTTTGGCTGGCATGCATTCCGCATTTTTCTCTCTGTTATCGGGATTCAACTTTGGTTATGGGCTCTCGCTTACCCAGTTCCAATTTGGCAAGGTATTGCACTTCTCATGACCTCCCCGTTATTTGCCACAGTTGGTTCTGGCTTGTTACTCAAAGAGAAAGTAGGTACTGCACGCTGGCTCGCTACATTGACGGGGTTTGTTGGTGCCATGATCATTCTTGAGCCTTGGGCAGACTCATTTACATGGGCGACCCTGCTCCCTGTTGGCGCCGCATTTTTCTGGGCAGCGTATTCATTAATGGTTAAAAAAATGTCGGTAAACGATCCGCCTTCAACCATGGTTGTCTATTTATTACTGCTGATAACGCCATTTAATATCTTGTTAGCGATACCGACGTTTACTATGCCAGATACGTGGACGATATGGGGTGTGCTTTTAGCCGCAGGTGCACTTACAGCACTCGCTCAATGGGCTATCGTTAAAGCATATGCAGTAGCAGACGCCTCATTTGTGCAACCATTTGATCACGCCAAACTGCCTTTGAATGTTGTTGCTGGTTGGTTGGTGTTTGGTTGGGTGCCTCCTGGTCGTTTATGGTTAGGT
>NZ_WXWS01000514.1:0-2236 GCF_009904715.1 Vibrio sp. V42_P2S4T144
GATTTATCAATACTGACAGTTGTGCGTAGAGTATAATATTTTAAATAAAAACTAGCATTAAAGCATGAGTAATTCCTCTGTTTTCACTAAGTTAATAATTATAGGATGTGATAATAATTTTAATAATTCAGTCAAAGTGACGGTTGGCTTGGTGTTTATGCCTATTTTGTTGGTGTTAATGTCACGTTGAGAAAATATTTTTCAATAATATAATCTCGGGAAAATATATTTTGCCAAATTACTATGTTCGCTAAAAATACGCTGAAATTAACATTAGGTCTTACGCTTACATCTCTTTTATTGAGTGCATGTGGTGGTGGTGATGGAGGAGACAACACACCTCCAGCTAGAAGCAAAGGAAGCATTTCCGGTATGGTGTTTGACGCCCCAGTCAATGGCGCCAAGATTGAGGTTTTCGAGTTCAAAAATGGAAACTTAGGTCGGAAGTTGGCTAACACGACGTCTGATGCCTTCGGAAACTATCTGCTAGAGTTTGAATCGTCGTCAATGCCTCTTTTTGTTGTTGCAAAAGAGGGGAGTTATACCGATCCGTTTACAAATGAAACGGTATCTGTGAGTAATGCGAAGACACTTAAATTTGAAGGTGTTGTGAACTTTAAAGAGGGGAGTGAGCAAAAGTTAATGCTTACTCCGCTGTCGAACTTGGCAGCAGGCTTGGCAAAGTACAAAATTTCTCAGGGGGCCACAGATGAAAGTGCCTTTTCAACTGCTTTGGATAGTATCAATAGCATGTATGGCTTTGACGTAAATGAGACCAAACCTATTGATATTACCAAAGGTGGGCAAAGCAGCTTTGCTAGTGTAGGGCATCAATACGGCGCTTTATTAACAGCATACTCGTCTTACTCTTACGATCTTATTAAAAAATACGGCAACAGCGATAACGTCTACACTTCGATGCACTTCGCTGACATCCAATATCGGGATGTTATTGCAGATGGTGTTCTTGATGGTCTTGAAGTGAGCCAGACTTCCGGAGCAGTGACTCCCCTCAGCTTTGGACAGAAAAAGATAAACAGCGACGTTTATACACGTGACTTATCTCAGCACGTTTTGATCGTGGTAAACGACCCAAGTATCAATATTTCTGGTACTGATGCTGCCGACTATGTCGACTTTAGTAAGAAGCTTAATGACTTAGGTACATATGGCAGTACAGATGGCGTCATTCCACCGCGAGATGGGACGGAGATCGATACCACAGCGCCTATCGTGACACGCATTGACCGTGATGTACTTGCTGGCACCGATAAAGTTGATCTAAAAATTGTTGATGATATCGGTGTAGAAGACGTATCCGCCTTTATTCAGTATCAGATTAATGGCTCTTGGTCTGGTGAATTTCAATGTAACGACATACAAGATTTTGGAAGCACATTCTGTTCGGTTGAATTTGATGATTTTGAAGTTGGCCTTCGAGAGACCAACGTTAAAGTTAACATTAATACCAAAGAGATCGATAGTGTAGATATGAACCCTGCCACAGGGCTCTCAAACGTAACAGCAGCACGGTTAGTCTTATATACAGCGGATGTACTGGGTAATGAGTTAATTCCAGGCAGCCATTCGGGTCTTCATATCAACTTTGAATGGGATAACGATGCGCCTGTTATCGATATTACATCGGCGAGTGCAATTAATAACCAACTTAAAGAATACGTTCTGAAAGGGGTTGTAAAAGAAAGCTCGCAAGAGATTAGTTCGGTCAGTATTTCATTTAAAGATGGCTTACATGAGGGCGTCACATGTTCTCCTGTCACTGTAGAGTCTGGAAATGCTTGTGAGTTTAGTAAGGCTTACCCAACTGATGAATTCCTATCTACGACGGTCTTTGAGGTTCGAGCGAGGGATAGCAAAGGCAATACGGGCTCTGCGCAGCATGCAGTAAGTCGTGACGATCAAGCGCCAGCACAGACGATAACCTATCCTGAAGGTACGTCAATGACGTACGTAAATGTGGGTTTAGATGGTGAACGAACCACTTACGATGGTATCTACTCTCAAGATACGTACACCCCAGACAATGTTCAAGCAAGCCGCGATTTCCTGAAGATTGATTATGCGTACGCAAGTTTAGGGATTCAGAACTCATTAAAAGGGATAGATTTTAGTAACTTCAACGCTAATTTATTGAAAGAGAATAAAATCCCTTATGTTCGTGTGAAAGTTTCAGACGTAAACACCGATACGGTTTTAGGCTCCAACGCTAATAAGC
>NZ_WXWS01000620.1:0-2235 GCF_009904715.1 Vibrio sp. V42_P2S4T144
CTAGAGGGACGAAATGCTAAAACCAAGTCAAATTGGGCTGATTTCAGCCATGTGTCTATTTTCTTCTGTTGCAATGGCAAAAGGGGAGCGATATGGACTCTCTACCAGTATGTTGACTATCGATAGCATTAAATACGATGAAGGTAAAAGTGGTGAGCAGGATACGCTTAGGTTCGGCTTGGTTCATACTCGTCCTATTGATGAAAACAATAACCGTTGGCGTTGGTGGTTAGGGCTAAACTATCTAGCAGAAGATATTGAAGCGCCAGCAAACGGCTTATATCAAGAAGCGACGAACTATGAACTTCGTGTTGTTCCTCAATATGCGTTGACTTCTTGGAGTGTTTTCACGCCATACGTTGGTGCGGGCTTGTCTGTCGGTTACTCGCAATATTCTAATCGCTGGCAAGTAGACCAAGAGGGCTATCGTTATGAGAGTGTTGAAGACATCGACCAGTTTGAGTTAGGTGCGGTTATGACCCTTGGTACTGCTATAAAGTTAGGCAGTAATCCTGACGCCCATATACAAATTATCCCGCAGGCCTCTTATATCCTTCCGGTTGTAAATGATGGAATTGGTGGGCTTGAACTATCAGTTTCTTTGCTCTTTTGAGGTTCGTAAATGTACTCAAATCAGCTAGTTTTATTTATCTCAAAGTGTCCAGAGGAATACACCGGTGCAAAGCATATTGAAATGCCTGAAAGTGGTGGTTCGATAGGTCGTTCCCCAAGCTGTAGCGTGTCTTTAGCCGATCACAACCGCTTTATATCGGGCACTCATTGTTTGCTCAGCGTGTATGGAGATACCTACTATATAAGTGACGTATCAACTAATGGCACAATGGTAAATGGGAATAAAATACTAAAAAATCAACCCGTTGCGATAGTTGATGGCGACATCATTTCTTTAGGGCAATATGAGATTGGTGTTTCTCTTGAGCACGTTACCTCAACACTAGACATCGCCGCTGATATTGCTCCTGAGCGAGTATCTAGCGATCCTCTGGTTAGTCTAGGAGATGCGGTTGTCGAAGAGGAAGAAAAAGTCGGTGCCTTAGAAGATTTGTTTATGGAGACTAAACAGGATGACATTGATTGTCATGATCCTGTTGCTCACCTTAACTTTTCGATGCAGCGAGATGACGATTACTTAATTCGTGATAATGAGCGTACAGAATCTGAACAACCTAGAACCGTGGAAAGCACGCGTCAGGTGGTCGATGACAGTTTCAGTATATATTCCGAATTCGATCAGCCAAGCCTAATCCCTGAAGACTGGATGGCTGCGGAAACCAAGAGTAACGCATCAGTCAATGATGCATTAGCGCCAGAAAGCGGTAAGGCACATAGAGCCGATATTGCCTCAGCTGAGGTGATGCAACCTGGCACGGTAGCCCCAGATAGCACGATTCAAAGACAACATCGTACGCCTAATGTTACTGAGATGGTCGTAGAGCAGGCTAACACAGGGTCAAAATGGGAAGAGATGACCCAATCTTTTACGCCTTCTCCTAACACTAATCAGCAACTTCAAATACCTACGGCAGAGCACGCGATAAACAGTATGACGAAAGCACAAGTCGATACTGATGCGGCCGTTTGCTCTCAAGATATAGCGCAAGCGTTTTTTGATGGTTTGGGTATTCGAAATCCAGAGTTGATGACAAACGAGGCGCAGTTATTCAAGCAAATGGGCACTTGCTTGCGTTTATGTATTGATAACCTACAGAAAGAGTTGCACGAAGTGGAATCGTTAAAAGATGAGCAGAGTGCGAGTGAGGCTAACTCGAACATCGCAGAGCTAATGCTCACTTTGAATAGTCAGCAATTACTGGCTCCAAATGAACTGGTTGAACAAATGCTCGATGAGCTGAACGATCACCAAGTTATGTTTAACAAAGCACTGAATGAGCTCGTTTTAGAACAGTCTGAAACGAACGATCCCGTAGCATTTGCTAACAGGGTCGCTAGCCAGTCTTTGTTCTCAACTAAGTCAAAGCTGTGGGCCGAATACCTAGATTTCTACACTAATAATCGTCGCCTGCTTAATGAAACATCCTTAAAAGGGCTGATTAAGAAAAACTATAACAAAGTGATTAAGGGAAACCATGCGTAGTATCGCCGTATTACTCGGATTTGCCATGTTGTCCGGTTGTTCCATGTGGGATCAATTTAAAGAGTCCAAGGGTATCACACCAGAAACTTCGTCGATTGAATTGGTTATTGAGGCATCAC
>NZ_WXWS01000684.1:0-2224 GCF_009904715.1 Vibrio sp. V42_P2S4T144
CAAAACAAACATAACCAACTCCTTGTTAGTGTTTGGACCTAACAAGGAAGACAGCAGTTTTGATGCCACTAATTAAATTCTATTAAAACAGTAGGTTAGGCTTGTGATGGGAAAGATGCTGTACAAGTTTGGTGCATAAATTCCCCAAAAGTGTGAATTCAGTCAAAAAAAGTCCCCGCTGAACTGGCGAGGACTTTTTAAATTTGATCGTAAAGCTACAACTTACATTACGCGCATGCCAGGTTGAGCGCCTTCGTGTGGCTCAAGGATCCACAGGTCGCTACCACCAGGGCCTGCCGCTAGGATCATACCTTCAGACATACCAAACTTCATCTTACGAGGTTTTAGGTTTGCTACCATTACCGTTAGCTTGCCTTCTAGCTCTTCAGGTTTGTAAGCTGACTTGATGCCAGAGAACACCTGACGAGTTTCACCACCGATGTCCAATTGGAACTTAAGCAGTTTGTTGGCTTTTGGTACTTCTTCACAAGAGATGATGCGAGCGATACGCATATCTACTGCAGCAAAAGCATCGAACTCAATCTCTTCAGCGATTGGTTCTTTGTCTAACTCGGTTTGGCTAGCCTTGTTCTTTTCCGCTTCAGCTTTCTCTTTCGCCGCCATTTCTGCCGCCGCATCTTCTTTAGACGCTTCGATCATCGCTTCAACATTCTTCGGATCGATACGGTTGAACAGTGCTTTGAACTTAGTGATCTCGTGGCCTGTTAGTGGATCAGCGATGTTTTCCCAAGTTAGCTCTTGGTTTAGGAACGCTTCAGTACGTGCAGCTAGCGATGGCATTACTGGTTTCAGGTAAGTCATCAGTACGCGGAATAGGTTGATACCGACAGAACAGATGTCTTGTAGTTCCTGATCTTTGCCTTCTTCTTTTGCTACAACCCACGGTGCTTTTTCATCAACGTATTGGTTAGCTTTGTCTGCCAATGCCGTGATTTCACGGATTGCACGACCAAACTCACGCGTTTCGTAAAGCTCAGCGATACGGTCAGCAGCAGCAACAAATTCGTTGTAAAGTTCAGGCTCTGCAAAGTTGTCAGACAGTTTGCCTTCAAAACGTTTCGCGATGAAACCTGCGTTACGAGATGCCAGGTTAACGATCTTGTTAACAACGTCAGCGTTTACGCGCTGAGTGAAGTCTTCAAGGTTAAGATCTAGATCATCGATACGGCTGTTTAGCTTCGCAGCGTAGTAGTAACGTAGACACTCAGGGTCTAGGTGCTCTAGGTAAGTGCTTGCTTTTACGAACGTACCTTTAGACTTCGACATTTTCGCGCCGTTTACGGTTACGTAACCGTGTACGAATACGTTGTTTGGTTTACGGAAGCCGGAACCTTCTAGCATTGCTGGCCAAAATAGGCTGTGGAAGTAAACGATGTCTTTACCGATGAAGTGGTACAGCTCTGCTGAGCTGTCTTTCTTCCAGTACTCGTCGAAATCTAGGTCGTCGCGCTTGTCACATAGATTTTTGAAAGAGCCCATGTAGCCGATAGGTGCGTCTAGCCATACGTAGAAGAATTTGTTCTTCTCTCCTGGGATTTCGAAGCCAAAGTATGGCGCATCACGTGAGATATCCCATTGCTGCAAACCAGATTCGAACCATTCTTGCATTTTGTTCGCTGTTTCAGCTTGTAGCGAGCCAGAGCGAGTCCACTCTTTTAGCATGCTTTCAAACTGAGGCAGGTCGAAGAAGAAGTGCTCAGAATCTTTCATTACTGGCGTCGCACCAGAAACCGCAGATTTAGGATTGATCAGTTCTGTTGGGCTGTAAGTCTCACCACAGTTGTCACAGTTGTCACCGTACTGGTCTTCAGACTTACATTTTGGACAGGTACCTTTTACGAAACGGTCCGGTAAGAACATCTCTTTTTCTGGATCGAACAGCTGAGAGATAGTTCGGCTAGAGATAAAGCCATTTTTCTTCAACTCAAGATAAATGTGTGACGCTAGCTCACGGTTCTCATCTGAGTGTGTGCTGTGGTAGTTATCAAAGCTGATATCAAATCCAGCGAAGTCTTTTTGGTGCTCTTCGCTAACTGCGGCAATCATTTCTTCAGGAGTAATACCCATCTGTTGCGCTTTAAGCATGATTGGCGTGCCGTGAGCATCGTCAGCACAGATGAAGTTTACAGTGTTGCCGCGTAGGCGTTGGTAACGAACCCAAATGTCCGCTTGGATATGCTCAAGCATATGACCAAGGTGGATC
>NZ_WXWS01000519.1:0-2215 GCF_009904715.1 Vibrio sp. V42_P2S4T144
ACTGAGGCCCTGTCATGCAGTTATCACTGAAAAATTTGTCAGTACGAACGCAAATTTTGGTTCCGGTATTATTTACCGCGATTGTTTTGTTTATTGCTCTTTGGATTACTAAAAACAATCTTCAAGCAGAGCAAGATGTTATTGCTTCCAACCAAGAATCTTTGGTTTTTCACAAAGACACATTGGCGAGTATTGACGACCAAATTTACCCTCTGCGCATAAGCGCGGTTTACGCTATTTACGATGCTTCTCGTCGTGAGAATTTTCTAACCGAATTGAAAGAAGGCTTAAAGCAAGTTGATGCCGATTTAAGCGCAATTGAAGCCCGAAATCTATTCCGTGACGATGCCGTTAAAGTTCGCCAAGCAATTGAATCCTATGTGCGATATTCAGAGCGCTCAGTTGCTTTCTTCAACCAATACGATCAAGGTTTGAAATCGGATAGCGAGTACCGTGCATTTGTTAAAGAGTATCGCAATGTTGGCCGAGAAATGGTCCAACAAATTAACACGCTATCAAAGCATGTAAACGAGCAAGCTGAACAATCTACTATCAGAAGCCATCAGCAAAATGAACGTGTGCAAAATAACGCTATGTTGACGGTTTTAGCGGTATTTGCTTTCTCATTGATAGGCGCTTGGTTCCTATCTGGCATGATTGTTACACCAATCCAAAAACTGCAAGAAGTGATGCGTCAGTTAGCAATGGGTAATCTATCAGTACGTGCAGATGTCGATGGGGACAATGAGATCTCTAAGCTGAGCAAAGATGTAAACCAAACCGCAGAGCAGTTATACAACACTGTGGACCAGTTAACCCGTATTAGTGAGGAAGTTGCATCTGCATCGACCGAATTGGCTGCGGTAATGACGCAAGCGGAAGCGAACGCTCAACAAGAGTTGGCGGAGATCGAGCAAGTTGCATCTGCGGTTAATGAGCTTGCAAGCACTGCGAATAATGTGAGTGATAACGCGACCTCTGCTGACGCAACTGCGCGTGAAGCTGATGGACTTGCTCAATCAGGTTTGGCCATCTTCCAAGAAAGTGCGGAAGCAAGTGCGCAAATGTCTCAAGCATTGAACGATGCAGCGCAAGTTGTTTTGCGTCTAAAAGAGCAATCTGTACAGATCAACGATGTTATTGAAGTGATTCGCGGCGTATCTGAGCAGACCAACTTGCTAGCATTGAATGCTGCGATTGAAGCGGCGCGAGCTGGTGAGTCTGGTCGTGGTTTTGCGGTAGTAGCTGATGAAGTACGCATGCTAGCAGCTCGTACTCAAGACTCGACACAAGAGATCCAAACGATCATTGAAGAGCTTCAAGCGCAGTCTGGGCTGGCGAATGACAGTATGCAAGTCAGCCTTGATATGCTTAGCCGCAACAACGAGCTGACGCAACAAGCGAATGAAGCGTTGGTTGGAATTACCGAGTCGGTCGCCAACATCAACGATTCAAACACGCAAGTAGCAACCGCAGCCGAAGAGCAGTCTCAAGTTACTCAAGATATCAATCGCAACGTGGTTAACATGTCGGAGCTTGTAAACCAAAACGTAGCGGGCATCAGCCAAAGTGCAAGTGCGAGTACTGAGCTTTCATTACTTGCAGAGAAGCAGAAAGAGCAATTAAGTTTCTTTAAGCTTTAATTCATCATCTACTTATCAAATCTCTAAATCCCTGAGTGAATGCTCAGGGATTTTTTTGTTTGTAATAATCGGATTTATTATCAATAAGTCTATCTAAAACAGTCAGTTAACAAGATTTTTTTGCGGGCAATATCACGTTTTGTGATATTGTTTTTACATTTTTTTCGTCAATTTTTTTTTGACGCGAACATTTTTTTTAACTCAACCGATAACTTGATGGTTGAGAGGTATTCATATCGTCATTTTAAGTGGTGTTTTCTTCTATAAGTGCTGTTTATTCAACACGTTGCGTGAAAAATAACAGCTGCTACTATGCCGCCAGTTTTCTCGTTGGTACAGAAAAGTCCTGTTTTTCTGGTGAGAAAACACATATAAAACAATGATATGGAAAATAACAATGAAATTAAAAACTTTAGCTGTAGCAGTGGCGCTAATGGCATCAGGATCTCAAGTTGTCGCTTCAGAACTATACAACCAAGATGGCACTTCTCTTGAGATGGGCGGCCGCGCTGAAGCGCGTCTTTCTATGATGGATGGTAAGGCAGAAGACCGTACTCGCATCCGTCTTAACT
>NZ_WXWS01000133.1:0-2214 GCF_009904715.1 Vibrio sp. V42_P2S4T144
CACTAATACAGCACTTTCTTACGTTGCTGTTTTTTCGCTCCGTGCTTGTTTTTTGTATCAAGTCGTCGGCGTTGAGAAGCGCGGGTTGGTTTCGTTTTAATACGCTTCTTCTCCTGTAAAGCGGCAGCTTTTATCAATGCTTGAAGCCGATTTAGGGCGTCTTCCTTATTTTGTTCTTGTGTCCGAAATTGTTGCGCTTTGATGATGATCACGCCATCTTTACTTATACGACTATCAGAAAGTGCAAGTAATCGCTCTTTGTAAAAGTCAGGTAAGCTTGAATGCCGGATATCAAAGCGCAGGTGTATAGCGGACGCTACCTTGTTAACGTTCTGGCCACCATTTCCTTGAGCTCTAATTGGGGATAATTGAATTTCCCACTCTTGAATTGTGACGGAGTTCGAAATTTTGAGCATGATAAGTAAATGCCGGTAAGGACGATTGAAAGAGCTGATAAATTAACATTACAGATGCACAAATAGAAGAAAAGACATGAGCACGATTGATTTTAGACCCTATGAGGGATTCATATTTGATATGGATGGTACTCTAATCGATACCATGCCAGCCCATTTGGCAGCTTGGCAAGCAACTGCTGAGCGTTTTGATTTTCCGTTTTGCCAGGAATGGTTTCACAGTTTGGGAGGGATGCCGAGCTTTAAAATTGTTGAGGAACTAAATCGTGTGCATGAGCTTTCGTTAGATCCTAAAACTGTCGCGACATTTAAAATGGAAACATTCGCTGCTATGGAGCTTCATGGTGACGTTATTCCTTGCACGAACATCGTGTTAGAGGAATATTTAGGCCATAAGAAAATTGCAGTCGGGACTGGCAGTCAACGAGAAAGTGCCATGCGCTTATTAAGTCATGCAGGTTTATTAGACAAGTTGGATGTTGTAGTAACCGCGAGTGATGTAGAGAACCATAAACCCTTTCCAGATACCTTTTTGGTGGCCGCGGAACAACTCGACTTGGAGGCGTCACAGTGTCTTGTGTTCGAGGATACTGAGTTGGGGAAGCGAGCGGCGCATGCAGCTGGTATGGATTGCGTTATGGTGCAAGATAATGAGTTGATCTTTTTCCCAAAACCATAGTGGCAATATCCCTTAATATGAGATCAAAATGGGGTGCAAATGCACCCCATTAATTTTTACCACATCATCGATCATGAATCATAGATGCTTATTCTGGTTGAACTAGCTCTTGGTATTCAAATGAAGGTACCACAACTTCTACGCGACGGTTTTTCTCACGACCTTCGCGAGTGCTGTTGTCAGCAACTGGGTTTTCTTCACCCATACCTTTAACTGTCAAACGATCTGAACCAATGCCAGCTGCGGTTAGGTAATCAGCAACAGATTGAGCACGACGCTCAGACAGTTTTTGGTTGTATGCCGCAGGGCCTGAGCTATCCGTGTAACCAGTAATCTCTACTTGAGCTTGAGGATATTCGTTCAAGAATGAAACAAAGTTGTCCAGACGTTCAGAAACGGACTCTGTTAACTTAGCACTATCGAATTCAAACGTACCTGTACCGTACTCTTCTTTGTGCACCTTGCTCATCATCACTGGTTCTGGATCTGGCTCGATCACTTCTTCCGTTACAACTGCTGCAACAACTGGAGCTGCTGCGAATTTGTAGTTAACACCGATACCAAAGAAGTTAGCATCCATGTCGTCCCACACGTCGTCAGACATGTCTTGGTAACGTTGGTATTCAGCGCGAACACTCCAGTTTCTATCGATCGAGTATTCAGCACCCAAAGAACCTGTTGGGACAAAGTCTGTTTCGTCATCAGACATCATGTAAGCACCACCGATCTTAGCAAACAGATTCCAAGAGTCGTTTAAGTGCCAGTTGAATTTAGGTGCAAGTGTTAAAGCCGTTAGATTGCCGTCAATCGTATTAATCGTATTAGCCCCTGACATCGAGTTAGCTTTGTAGTCGCCTAAGAAGTCTACGCCGTACTCTAGCCCGATGATATCGGTAAAGTCATAACCGATATGTAGTCCTGCACCGAACGCTTCATCATCACAAGGGCTATTTAGATAGCAAGCGTCGTCAAGTGTAGTCATGCCCACTTTGCCCCCGATGTACATTTCAGCTTGAGCAGAGTTTAAAAGCGCGCTACTACCAGCTACCACTGCTGCTACTGCAATTGCTACTTTGTTCATAATGTTTCCTTGTATTGATTGCATATTAACTTCTACTT
>NZ_WXWS01000386.1:0-2191 GCF_009904715.1 Vibrio sp. V42_P2S4T144
CCTTCAGCGTGAATATCAACGTAACGGTAGTTGAAGTCATCACGTTTTGCTTTTAGCGTTTCTGCGTGCTCTTTTGCACGAACACAGAAAGGACATGCAGGGCGACCAAAGATAACAACGAACATAATCTTATTTCTCCTAAATCTATTCTTTTTTGAAAGCGTACAAAACATAGCGGCTGAGTGCGCTTTCTTTTGTTGGAGTAACTATGCCCGATCCAGATACGGAAATAAAGCGGCAATTACCTCTTGGTTCTATAGGTGAAATCTATCGAATAAAAACTAAACGCACGTGCTTATTTTACGACTCTGAAGTATGTGAAGTGACGCATAAAAAACATACATTCTAAAGGGTTAATGATGGCAAGGTGGAATTGGTCAATTTTTTTTGTTTAAAAAAATAGCAATCTATTTTGGCTATACGCAAATAACTTCAACTCTTACATAAGTGTTAAATCAGAGGGCGAGAGGTTATTTGGGTATATTCTTTTGGGAGGGTGTGTATGTTTCAGTTTATGACTGCAACAAGGATTATATTTGGTGAAGGTGCACTTCAATCTTCATTATCCGTTATTAACCAATTTGGCTACAGTGTTTTGCTGGTTACTGGGCAGAACACCCAACGAGCTGCCCCCATTGTCCAATATCTTAAAGCTCAAAATATGCGTTACCAGCACGTAGCTATCGTTGGTGAACCATACATCACTATGGTAGAAGAGACCGCAGTGCTCGGTAGAAAATTCCAACCTGATATGGTGGTTGCGATAGGTGGTGGCAGCGTCATCGATATGGGCAAAGCCTTAGCTGCCATTATTCCCAATCAAGGCAATGTTTACGATTACGTAGAAGTGGTAGGAAGAAGCGTCCCTTTAAAAGCAAAGCCTCTTCATTTTATTGCAATTCCTACGACAGCAAGCACCGGTTCAGAAGTGACCAGAAATGCTGTGCTGAAATCTGGACAAGATAAAGTGAAAGTGAGTCTTCGAAGCCCTGATATGCTCGCAGACGTTGCCATTGTAGACCCGACACTTACTTACGGGACCGACCAATACACATCTGGACGTGGCGTAATGGATACGTTCACTCATTTAATGGAAGCGTATGTGTGTGGTGAGCCAAACCCTCTTACTGATATGGTCTGCGAAGAGGGGCTACGCCGTTTAAGCCGTTCAGTGATTGCCGCTTGTAAGCAAGATAATCATAAGGCGCGCTCTGATTTATCGTTCGCTGCATTGCTTGGTGGTATGGCGATTACTAATGCCAAATTAGGTGCCGCTCATGGGTTAGCATCGGCGTTAGGAGGCAAGTTAGACGCCCCCCATAGCGTTATTACGGCTCGCTTAGCTCCGCACGTGATGCAGGAGAACATTAACGCCGCTAAACTCGCGGGTAGGAATGATGTGATAAGTCGTTATCGCAAGCTGGCCCAATTAGTCACCGAGCGAGTAAACGCTAACGAACACGATGGAATTCTTTGGGTAAATATGGTGCTAGATAAGTTAGCGTTACCGCTACTGGCTCAATTTGGAGTATGCCAAACCTCTTTTGAGCAAGTGGCGAATGATGCGCTTAAATCAATGGCAATCAAAGGGAATCCTTTACCCCTGAATCAGGAACGTTTGATACACATATTGCAGCAAGTCTGTGATTGTAGCGGAGAGTGCGCAGCTGAGAGTGCACAACATGTCAGTTCTGTTGAAGTACTGGAATCAAGAACGGACTTATCGAGTGTCAACGACTTAGGGTGATTGCTTTCTTAGCTGCATTAAAACAAAAGGGGAGCCTTGAGCTCCCCTAGATAAAGTATTGACTAAGCTTTAGTGCTTAGTACTGGCTTAATTTGTCATAGCGACTGTCTTTCAACGCATCTTTTACGCGTTTTAGGTTCTCACGGAAACCTGTACCACGGCGAAGAGTGAAGCCAGTTGCTAGCACATCAATCACTGTCATTTGTACAACTCGGCTTGCCATTGGCATGTAAACGTCGGTATCTTCTGGAATATCGAGCGTGATGGCCAGCGAGCTTGCCTTTTCTAGAGGAGAATCCTTCGCTGTAATCGCAATAACCGTTGCGCCATTTTCACGAGCAAGGTTCGCTATTTCTACCTGACTCTTTGTTCGACCGGTATGAGAAATAAGAACCACAACATCATTATCACTGCAGTTGATACAACTCATGCGCTGCATAACAA
>NZ_WXWS01000288.1:0-2186 GCF_009904715.1 Vibrio sp. V42_P2S4T144
ACCCCAACGCTCATACGGCTTGGGCGCTCCTTATTGAGTTGGCTAATGCGACCGTTCTCTTATCACTTTATGAGTAAATACATTCGCGACAAAGACTTTTTTGATGAACGCTGAGTTAAACATCCGAAAGGTATGACGTACAGACACGAAAAAGCCGGACTTCGCCGGCTTTACGATTAAGTGGTGATCTACAGAGAGGCAATTTCTTTTTCAAGTTGATATTTGTTATCTGTGACAATTCGCTCTAACACTTCAACACGTCGCTTCAAGTCACCAATTTGCTTGTTAAGGTTATCTTGTTCTTCTCGGCTCATCGTATTACGTTCAGATATCTCCAACGCTCTTACTTCTTTACGATGGTTCAAGATTAACTTTATTATCCCGCCCCCAAATATGGCACCGAACACAATAGCCACAACCAATACATCAGCAATAGATTCCATTCTTTATCTTCCTCTAGATTATGCTCAAATATAAGTTACTCATTTGTTGAATGAATATCAAATAACACATTGATTCATTGAAAAGATTTATCAAGAATTGCCTACTCTGTATCAAAATCACAGGAATGGATTATTCAACGCCAACCCAAACCGAGACAGATCCGCCGTTTACTGGGAACTCAGCCCAACCATTCGCATCAGTCCAAACTTCTTCAGTTCGGATACCCAACTTGTCTACGTAGCGAGCACTTGGTTTACCCGTATACATCCACTTCGAGCCGCCAGGTCCATCGCTCATGATCACGGCCATTGAATGTGGATGCTTTGCATCACCTTCTCGAGTCCAACCAATTACGTCCCAGTGGTCAAGATAAGAATGTTGTTTGCCATACGCATAATCTTTACGCAGTGTTACTAGCTCTTCAATGTAAGGCACTTTGACCATATTGATGTCATGCCCTTTATCACTGTACTGCGCGCCGTAGTAATCTGCATAAAACACGGATGGATAGCCTTCTTCACGCAATAAGATAAACGCGTAAGCGAGCGGCTTAAACCACCAATCAACCGTCGACTCCAAAGCCTGCAAAGGTTGAGTGTCATGGTTTTCTACTAAGGTTACCGCTTTGACTGAATTGTCCTTCATCAGCGTACCATCCATGATTTGACGCATATCGTAGCTACCACCCGATTTAGACGCATTATAAAAGTTCATATGTAACGGTGCATCAAACAAAGACATGCTGCCAGAGGTTTTGGTGATAAAGTTATGCAGCTGATTCACATCGTAGTTCCAGTACTCTCCGACCGTGAATAGTTCTTTCCCTGTTTTCCAACGTAGGTGATCAATCCATTCTTGCAGGTATTGATATTTGATGTGCTTCACCGCGTCCATTCTAAACCCATCAACACCAGTCATGTTGATATACCACTCACCCCAGTCTTTCAGTTCTTTCTTAACTTCAGGGTGATCCATGTCTAGATCAGCGTACATAAGGTAATCGTAGTTGCCTTTTTCCGAGCTCACTTCCCAATCCCATGCCTTACCCTCACCTTTGAATTTGAAGATAGCTTTTTCTTCGCCAGCATCGTCCCAGTCCACGCCATCAAAGTGGTACCACGTCCAATGAAAGTTTGAGTACTTGTCGTTGCGCCCAGGGAAATCAAACTCTACCCACGCTTCAATCCATTTATCACCAAGTTCAATATTTCGGTTGTTCCAATCGACTCGCTTGGTATCAACCCAAGACTTTCCATCCGCACCACCGCGATGGTTGAACACCACATCGCCATAAATCTGGATATTGTTTTTATGGGCAGTATTGATGGCGCTTAGGTACTGATCTTTGGTGCCATACTTGGTGCGCACCGAACCTTTTTGATCAAACTCTCCCAAATCATACATATCATAAACGCCATAACCGACGTCGTTGCTACCACCAGCACCTTTATAGGCGGGCGGTAACCATAACGCAGTAAAGCCGTTGCCAGATAGTGCCGAAGCGTTGTTTTCAACTTGTGTCCAGAGCGCACCGTCATTTGGCACATACCAATGGAAATACTGCATCATGGTGCCATTTTGTGCCGCCATTACAGGCGAACTGAGCAGCAAAGTTAAGGGTAAAAGTGTAGGTTTAAGGTTGAATGTTTTCATTATTTTTCTCTCACGTTAAGGACTCGAATCCTCCTTTCTGCATATACGCACCAAGCGATACTAACTATGACGCTAGCTAGGTTGCTGCC
>NZ_WXWS01000459.1:0-2181 GCF_009904715.1 Vibrio sp. V42_P2S4T144
TAAAAGGGCTGAATTATCAGCCCTTTAAAAATGAAAATTCAATTACTTACGACGCCACGTTGTGCCTTCTGGACCATCTTCCAGAACAATGCCCATTTCGGTCAGCTTGTCACGAGCCATATCTGCATTCGCCCAATCTTTCGCAGCGCGAGAGTCATTACGCAGCTTGATCAGAGCTTCAATTTCAGCCACTTCATCATCGTTACCCGCATCACCTTTTAGGAAGGCTTCAGGATCTTGGTGAAGAATACCGATCACGTCAGCTAGTTCACGCATTAGCGCACCGAGTTCGCTCGCTTTCTCTAGGTTTTCTGTCTTCAGACGGTTAACTTCTCGCGCCATGTCGAACAGTACTGAGTAAGCTTCTGGTGTGTTGAAGTCATCGTTCATCGCTGCAGTGAAGCGAGATACGTATTCTTCACCACCAGCAGGCGCAGCGTTTAGGTCTAAACCACGTAGAGATGTGTACAGGCGCTCAAGCGAAGCACGTGCTTGGTTTAGGTTATCTTCGCTGTAGTTTAACTGGCTACGGTAGTGACCAGACATTAGGAAGTAACGCACTGTTTCAGCATCGTAGTGACCAAGAACGTCACGGATAGTAAAGAAGTTACCTAGAGATTTAGACATCTTCTCACGGTCTACCATTACCATGCCGCTGTGCATCCATGTGTTCACGTATTGTGTATCGTGTGCACAGCATGATTGTGCGATTTCATTTTCATGGTGTGGGAACTGAAGGTCAGAACCACCGCCGTGAATGTCGAAGTGGTTACCTAGGATTGAAGAGTTCATTGCTGAACACTCAATGTGCCAACCTGGACGACCAGGACCCCATGGTGACTCCCACGTTGGTTCACCCGGCTTTGACATCTTCCAAAGTACAAAGTCTAGAGGGCTGCGTTTTGCTGTTTCGATATCAACGCGCGCGCCAGCTTGAAGCTGATCAAGGTCTTGCTTAGAAAGCTTGCCGTATTCGTTGAATTTACCTACTTCAAACATTACGTCACCGTTATCTGCAACGTATGCAAAACCGCGCTCGATTAGCTTCTCAACCAATTCGATGATTTCAGCAATAAACTGTGTCGCACGAGGTTCAACGTCCGGACGTTTCATGTTCAGCGCATCAAAATCAGCGTGCATTTCACCAATCAAACGCTCAGTCAATGAATCGCAAGACTCACCATTTTCTGCGGCACGTTTGATGATCTTATCGTCGATATCTGTGATGTTACGTACAAACGTCAGATCGTAGCCCAAGTAGCGAAGGTAACGTGATACAACGTCAAAAGAGACGAAAGTACGACCGTGACCAATGTGACAGAGATCGTAGATGGTAACTCCACAGACATACATACCGACTTTGCCAGCTGTAATTGGTTTGAATTCCTCTTTCTGTCTTGTGAGTGTGTTATATATCTTTAACATGATCTCTATCTATGATTGTGAATGAATAAAAGAAGATGAGTATATCAACTCCAACCTAGTTAGGTAATAGCAATTAACCGATAAAACGATAATCGGCTAAACTTCAAGCACAAAACGAAGAATTTCCTCTTCCTGAGTTTTTAAAGCACTAGAACTTAGGCTAGAATCTCGGGCTCAACACAACACAGTAAAGGAAAGTAGCATGATCACCCTTCACACTAATTTTGGTGACATCAAGATTCAACTAAACGAAGAGAAAGCGCCAGAGACAAGCGCAAACTTCCTTCAGTACTGCCGCGACGGTTTCTACGACAACACGCTTTTCCACCGTGTTATTGACGGCTTCATGATCCAAGGTGGTGGTATGGAGTCTGGTCTACGTGAAAAAGCGACTCGTGCACCTATCAAGAACGAAGCAAACAACGGCCTAAGCAACAAAGTGGGTACACTTGCTATGGCACGTACTATGGAGCCGCATTCAGCAAGCTCTCAGTTCTTCATCAACGTAAACAACAACACATTCCTAGACTTCCGTAGCGAAAGCCTAGATGGTTGGGGTTACTGTGTGTTCGGTGAAGTAATCGAAGGCATGGACATCGTAAATAAGATCAAAGGCGTTAGCACTGGTTCTTACGGCATGCACCAAGACGTACCTCTAGAAGACGTAGTAATCACTGGTACAACAATTGAAGAGTAATTCTTAGGAATTATTTTTAAAAGATAAGTTAATGGGGAGGCATAGCTTCCCCTTATTTC
>NZ_WXWS01000036.1:0-2154 GCF_009904715.1 Vibrio sp. V42_P2S4T144
TTGTATCGGTATGCTATCGGTTTATATGATCAATTTTTTTGATATTTATTAATGAAACCGTCAAAAGTGACCAGTAACCAATAAGTTAGTAAAGATAGGACCATCTAAGCAGAGCTTTTATTACAAAAAAAGCCGGGTATCCCCGGCCTTTACATGGTGATTCTTACTGCGCTGAAATGACAGTGACAAGTTCATGTGTCTCACCTGGTTGGAGCGTTTGACCTTGCTCAATACTTGGTTCATGAACAGCAGACTCCACACACAACATGGTTTGATAACCATCGTCAGCCATGTCACCCATGCTTTGCGCACCTTCTGCCCAAGGGTTCCATAATACCGCTGAGTTGTGGCCTTGGTTGTGTACGCTTAGCGTACGATCCAATACCGGGTCTTTTACCAAAATTTTCGCTTCTGGTTGCGTGTAAACGCGATCAATGGTGTCAGTTAGTTGTAGAACATTACCACCTTGGCATACCGCATCAGCTTTCAAACTATCAATGTACTCGGCACCCATGCCTGTCGTTTGTGCTTGCTTAATGTCTCCAACGTTTAGGTAAGTATGTAATGCGCCAGAGAAGGTCCAAGCCTCGTCATCGATGTTCATGACTTTGAGCGTCACTTTTAGCTCATCGCCCACTTCAATCACCAAACGAGCGTCAAACATATGGGGCCAAATATCGTGGATTTCTTCTGTCGGGAACAGAGCAAGTTCAACAATCACACCGTTATGGTTCTCACGATGTTCAACCAACTCCCATTCTGCGGTGCGGGCAAAGCCGTGAGCTGGAGCAGCAATACGCCCAAACCAAGGCCAACAAACCGGAATACCACCGCGAAGAGCAGCTTTACCATCGAAGATAGCTTTTTCGCTCATCCAGATCAGATCTTCTTGACCTTCAGGCGTGAACGACACGACATGACCACCGTGTAGCGAGATGCCTGCCGTTGCTTTGTCATGAATCACGCGGACGATTTTTATCTGATCAACTTCAACGATAGTGACGTTATCAGATAGCACCGTTAGGGCTGGGAGAGTTTTTAAATCCATGTGTAGTTTCCTATCGCTGGGGAGAGCTTTTAGACGCGCTTCGCACATTAAATGCAACATCGAGCCTGCATTCTCTCAAATTCCAGATACAAAAAAGGCGACTCTAGAGCCGCCTTTTCTTTAACGAAGTTATTCGCTAATTGCTAACTTTCTAATTACTTAGAGATGTGAGCGATTAGGTCTAGAACTTTGTTTGAGTAACCGATTTCGTTGTCGTACCAAGATACAACTTTAACGAATTTGTCAGTTAGCGCGATACCAGCTTTAGCATCGAATACTGAAGTGCAAACTTCGCCGATGAAGTCTTGAGATACAACTGCATCTTCAGTGTAGCCTAGAACGCCTTTTAGTTCGCCTTCAGAAGCTTCTTTCATCGCTTTACAGATGTCTTCGTAAGAAGCACCGTTAACTAGGTTAACAGTTAGGTCGACTACAGAAACGTTAGCAGTTGGTACGCGGAAAGCCATACCAGTTAGTTTGCCGTTTACTTCTGGAAGTACAACGCCTACAGCTTTAGCAGCACCAGTTGAAGATGGGATGATGTTTTGAGAAGCACCACGACCACCGCGCCAGTCTTTAGCAGAAGGACCATCTACAGTTTTTTGAGTTGCTGTAGTTGCGTGAACTGTAGTCATAAGACCAGATTCGATACCGAACTTGTCGTTAAGAACTTTAGCGATAGGCGCTAGACAGTTAGTAGTACAAGAAGCGTTAGAAACGATGTCTTGACCAGCGTAAGTGTCGAAGTTTACGCCGTTAACGAACATTGGAGTAGCGTCTTTAGAAGGACCAGTTAGTACAACTTTTTTCGCGCCAGCAGTGATGTGCTTACGTGCAGTCTCGTCAGTTAGGAAAAGACCAGTTGCTTCAGCTACAACGTCAACACCGATTTCGTCCCATTTTAGGTCTTCAGGGTTGCGCTCTGCAGTAACACGTACAGTTTTACCGTTAACGATTAGGTTACCGCCTTCAACTTCAACAGTACCGTTGAAACGGCCGTGAGTTGAGTCATACTTAAGCATGTATGCCATGTAATCTACATCGATAAGGTCGTTAATACCTACTACTTCGATGTCGTTGCGCTCTTGCGCTGCACGGAATACGAA
>NZ_WXWS01000106.1:0-2148 GCF_009904715.1 Vibrio sp. V42_P2S4T144
AAGCATACCAACTGCAAGCATAGCAACTAAACAGATAACGAGTACGCTTACTGGGATCACAATCTTGTCTACAAATGATAGGCGAGACGCGCGCTCTTTATCTCCAATTAAACCGTTGTTATCTAAAAGCATAGTTAGTGCCCAAGCTAGAACTGGGTTAACAACGGCAGAACCAAAGATACAGATACCTGCTGCTTGTGAGTCTTTTGAGTCCTTCACCATCTGCATGCCAGCTTCAAGCAGTGGTAGAGATACACCAACGAGAAGAGCAACGCGCATAACTGGAGGCCATACTGCAACGTCCATAGGAAAACCAAGGATTGCAACAATAATACATAGAGAGCCTAGTAAGATGGCACCAGCAGGAATAGGGCGTTTCGCGATTGCAGCAGGGATCATGTAAGTCCCCCAAGATGATGTGATGTTACCACCACCCACTGCAGTACCGACCATTTGGCGAACGGAACACATTGTCATTGTGTCATCAACGTCCATCAGCACTTTCTCACTCTTACGTGGGTAGTTCATCTCTTGGAAGATACGGTGACCCAAGAAGTCAGGTGACCACATTGCTACCGCAAGTATGGCGAATGGTAGTGAAGCGATGAAGTGTTCCATATTAGGAAGACCAAGCATCCAACCTTCTTCTGTTGAACCCCACCAGTAGATTGGATTTAGGTTTGGAAGGCCTGTCTCGGTTACGAATTTAATATCGAAGCCTGCGCCAAGAGCAAGTGCGATTGCAAGCCCAGTGAAGGCACAAACAGGGATCGCTAGCCAGCGTTTGTTCACTTTAGCAAGGAACGCGTATAAGCCAATGGTAACCGCAAGAACAATTAGACCGATGTAACCCATGCTACCAGCGGCAACCGTATCGGATTGCAAACCAACAGCCCAAGCTTGAATAGAGTTAATTTGGCTCATGGTTCCGGTTAAACCTAGGAAAATAAGAAGGCCACCAGCCGTACCTTCAGAGGTGAGGTTAACCAGTTTTGACCCACCTTTTAAGAGGCTCAAAATCAAACCAAACACACCAATGAGAATTGCTAATGCAAGAGGGTGAGCACCAGCAAGAGCGATGGTACCAATAAGAGGGATCATTGGGCCGTGGTTGCCTGCTAGGTTGGCTTTAGGGTTAATAAAACCAGAGGCAAGTACACAGAAAAGAAGTGCAGGGATGAGCATTTCTACACGCGCAACTTCGATAGCAAAGTCCTTGCCTAAGTTTACGTGGTCCCATGCTGCAGTAAGACCTTCAGCCCAAGACATCATTACCGCAGAGTACATTGCGATAATACCGATAGTACCAGCAAGCGCTGGAACAAGGTCTTCAAGCTCAAAGCGGAAGTCACGACCTGGCAAGTTCAAGCCAAAACGACGTGGCTTCATAATTTGTAGTTCGTGGTCTAGGTAGTCTGAACGGCTTGCGAACTCAGATGCTGGACGATGAAGCTCACGGTAGCTCTTGGTCTCGATATCTGAATCAGAGTGCGTTTTGTTAACTGCGTCTGACATAGATTCCTCATATATTTAAAAGTTATGAATTCTTCATTCAATTGTGTTAGTCCGCATCCTGCGGCACGCTTATGCTAGCTATTATTAGATTTGTTACACGTCGACACTGTGCCTAAGCATAGCTAATAACTTATTGTGTTGAGGCACAAAAAAAGCCTCATCTTTTGGCAGGAGTCTAGCAAGATAGCCATTTAGGGTGATTGATTTAGATCACTTTAAGAATGGTTGTGAAATAAAACTACAGAAAGTTTCTGGCATGCGAATGAGATGCGGAGAACTTGTGTAATTTCATTACACAAGTTGCATAAAATTAGAACTTTTTGTCCTTTTGCACGAGATGCAGATTAAATGTCAATATTCACGATGATTATATAAAGCTGGCTTTATTCTTGCTTTGGACAGAGCAAAGACAATTTTTTGGCTAATCATTGCCGCTCAGTTTAGGAAAAAGACATGAAACAGCTTAAAGTACTGCCACTAGTGGCAATCATCTCAGGGTTAATGGTCGGTTGTGGCGGCGGTGGCGGCGGTGGCGGTGGTGCAGCGCCGAAAACTGCGTTTACTTTTGATTTTGCTATACCAGCAACAATGACTGAAAGTGAAGCAACTACGAAAGGTTGTACTGTATATGAC
>NZ_WXWS01000496.1:0-2131 GCF_009904715.1 Vibrio sp. V42_P2S4T144
AAACAATGTTATATTAATTTTCACCGGAAACTGGGAGAGTAATGCTAAATACCCCTAAGGAATCTCTAGACACTCCTGTTTTTAATGGTGATCTTTGATATACGGTGAAATTATCATTGGTTATAAAGCTAGACCTTCCCATTTCCGCTTCGTTACGGACCAGTAACACAATTCCTTGGTAATATTTTTCAAACTCATCCAGTTTCATTATCATGGTTCCTCTAGAAGGGTCTCCTAGAATAACTGAGTGATTGTTTATACCTCTGATGACAACAAAATGCATATACCCATCGAAATTAACGAGAGTAATCCCAGGGACGCCGACTTCTTTAATTTTCTCCAATCCTACTTGAAAGCCGTCAGAACGTAACCCTATGGAATCCAAGTAAAACTTCATATCCAACAAAGAAAAACCTTTCTCTTTGATTTTTTCTTTATCACCTTTTTCAAACATGCTTTTGAAGATATCTTGTTCAGATGACTCTGTTGCATAATGAAAAGTGAGAAGAGAAGCCAGGGCGGCAGAGCCACAGCTGAAGTCATACTGTTGGCGAAAAACATCACCGAACACTATTTCTTTGTAGCTTTTAACAGGAACAGAGTAATGTGCTCGGTAAGGTAGCAGTTCTAATGAAATGGCTGATGCTGAATAAACGAGCATCAGCCAAATTACGTTATTTAATACTTTCATATTGTTTACTTGAGTGTCAGGTTAACGACGGTAGAGTTCTGGATTAAAACGTTGTTTCCGCTGTTCTGAATTACGTTGGATATACCCGAACTGTCTGCGAACGCTCCACTTGATAGTATATTGTTACCACTCACGGTGTTTGACGCGACATTATCTGACGAAATACCATTGATATCTGATTCTGCATAAACCAAGTCGAGTTCAACATTTTGTCCACCTCTTGATTCATTCATGATATCCAAGCTAACTTCTCCGCCAGATAATGCAATGTCATCAGCGAGTGCAGTGCAGGCAACTATCATACTCAAAGTACAGATTGCCAAACGCATCGCTTTCTCCTACTAGTCGGTTACTCACCCCCAGTAAACACACTTGCATTAGTTGTAACAGATTGTTGTACAAGTGAATTTGAACCAGCATTCTGACCAACGGTAGTAATACCAGCCGCACCACCAAGACCACCAAGGGTGTTCATGTTTTCAACTCGAACTCGAGTATCATCCGCGTTAGTTGCATAAATAACTGATGCACCTGTAACACCACCCATTAGGCTTGAGCTCGCAACAACCATATCTGTATCCATATGGACTTGATTGAAGCTATCAACATTTGTTGAGCTCGAGTCACTTTGATAGTTACTATTGTCGTTAAAGCTGTTCGAGTTTGTTGTGCTTGAATCAGCGTAGCTACGGTTATCACTCTGGTTACGGTTGTCGCTTTGATTACGATTATCGCTGTTATCGTTAAAGCTACTGTTGATACTAGAGTCACTGTTGTCGTTGTTGCTACGTCTTACAGTAGTACTAGAGTCGCTGTTGTCGTTGTGGCTTCTATTTGTGTTAGTACTTGAATCACTACTATCACTATTTAGGCTCACATCAAGATCAGCACTGGTACTGTTGTCGTTAGCGTTAGACGTACTATTGTCGTTGTGGCTTTGAGCTGTGTTAGTGCTCGAGTTTGAGTTGTCGCTGTTGTTATTAAAGCTGTCATCAACACCAAGAGTTGCACTGTTGTCAGTGTCGCTGTTGTCGTTGAAGCTATGACCAATACCTAGTGACGCACTATTATCGCTGTTGTCGTTGAAGCTATCACCAACACCGAGAGATGCGCTATTGTCACTGTTATCATTGAAGCTGCCAGATAAACCGATATCGGTATTAGCGCTGTCAGTCCATTGCATGTTGTCGTCTCCATCATCGATCTCATTCGCGATTAGAGAGCCACTAAATAAAATTGCTGACATTGCTAAAGCAAGCCCTGTTTTGTTTAGAGTCATAACGATTACTCCATTTCCTGTTATTCCTGATTAAAAATGACTGCACTTAACTTCTTGCTGCTTCCTTCAAATGTTGTGGGAAGCGATGAAATTATAAGAAAGGATCAGTGAAAGCTGTTCTCATTATTGAGAATGATTCAGGCTGGAAGGGAGTATTTAGG
>NZ_WXWS01000504.1:0-2130 GCF_009904715.1 Vibrio sp. V42_P2S4T144
TCTCAATACAATTCAATTGATGCTCATTAATCGAGCGCTAAGCCTTTCTTCTCCAAAACCAACCAAACTGCATTTTGGGTCTGTTTGGCAGAGCAAGACATAACTTTATAACTATGTATCTGCTTGGTTCCCGATTACTTTAGACAGAAGGAAAAAAAGTCTTCAAAACGTCACATTTCTACGAGGTTTGGCGAAGGGACGAGTACGCAAAAGGAAACGTTTGCATAGTTAAATTTAACTATGCGACCAAATTGGTATCGAACATTAAAGAAAAGACTTCTAATTAGCGTTTTAACCGTCGGGAGCACTGTGGTCAGTGCTCCCGTTTTATCATTTAGTATCTCAGGTTCAGATATTAGAGCCACAATTGCAGCGGTTGTAATCCGAGATGCTTGGTGAAGCGAGAATGACTTGGTTTGTAGATATGGCAGCGATGTCAGATCGAGTGATTCTCAATCAAGAATCGGCAGCAAAATAGGCAAACCAAGGCATGAAGCTATTACCCATGCAAAAAGAAAGGAAAAGAATCTTTACCACAGAGTTTAACTTGTCAGCGATATGTATCCATGCATACCCATGTACAAACCAACTGCACTGATCAAGACGCCCGATAAGTAAGGAGCTCGACGTGCAACATCATTCAAACCGCTCCATTTAGATGTCGCTTTTTGCACGCCCACTGCTGCCACAACGCCAACAGCAACCAGAGTCAAGGCTAAGCCAATACTGAATGACACAACTAATGTCGCACCAAGAGTCATTGCCTTAAGCTGCAAACAGATAAGCAAAACCGTTACCGCAGCAGGGCATGGAATCAAACCGCCCGTTAATCCAAACAGCAGAATTTGCCCATTCGTCACGTCTCGATTCTCAAAGCGTTTTTGAATGTCTAAAGCGTGAGCGCGTTCGTGAGCATCTTGATATTCCTTATCTTCGCTTTCTAAATGAGAACCAGGACGAAAATGTACATCAAAGTCATGGGTATGATCATGGTGCCCGATGATCAAAGTGACAGAAAGTCCATTAGAGACTTCAATGCAAGACGCCGATTCCAAGTATCCATCACGCTCTATAAAGTGATAAATATCAGCAGGTTGATAACCATCACTCGATACCGAAACCTTGATACCTTCAGCAGTTAAAGGTTTACCGCTGAGTGTTCGCAACTGGAAACGGTGATGCTCCCCTTCCTGTGTAATCGAAAGCGAAACATGCCCATGTCCTGTATCCACAACTTGCGTCGTCCAATCGCGAGCATGATCCTGAGCTTTGTTCCAAGCTCGCTCATCGCTCCATGTCCGCCAAAACATCCATACGCCGGTTGTCACGATAATGACCCCAGAGATAAGTTGCATCCATGGTTCAGCCGCTTCAGCGGTGAATTTCTGGCTAATATACATCCCACCAACAGCGATTAACCATACAATTGCAGTGTGAGAAAGTGTGGCAGCTAAACCCAGCATCACGGCTTGTTTGACCGTTCCTTTCACCGCGACAATGAACGCCGCCATCATCGTTTTAGAGTGCCCAGGTTCTAAACCATGCAAAGCGCCAAGCAAAATGGCACTGGGAATAAAGAACCACCCATTACCTTGTTGTAGTAACGCGACAAAATCCATTGTTGTTCTCTGTTGTTGATTCTAATTTATCGCAAACTATACTCCCCCCTAGTATTAAATACTACCCCCCAGTATAAATTGAGTGCTACATTATCAGTTAGAATAACTCGGCCCGTAACTTAAAGAAGATAAGACATGTCGCATACAACCAGAGATCAAAAGAAGCTCAACACTCGAGTCAGTAAAATACAGGGTCAGGTGAATGGACTTAAAAAAATGCTGGAAGAAGAGCATGAATGCCAAGATGTGTTGCAGCAGATTGCCGCTATTCGGGGAGCAGTAAATGGTTTGATGCGAGAAGTAATTAAAGGTCACTTACTTGAACACGTCGTACTTGAGGAAGACAAAACTCAACGTGAAAAAGATATGGAAGTCGTATTAAAAGTACTGGACTCTTATATAAAGTAACCCTACTTCGCTAGAGTAAAATCACTAGAGTTAAACTCGAATAGAACCTTTATAGGTAATCTCTTACTAAGCGGGAAATAGCAATGGCAGATATAGACCATAC
>NZ_WXWS01000023.1:0-2123 GCF_009904715.1 Vibrio sp. V42_P2S4T144
ATTTAGATTAAAGCACCTGCCAATCCAATACCATAAAAAATCATCCCACATAGGATATTCGCTGCAATCTTCCTCAATTTATGGTTAGAATCTTCCACAACAGCAACACAAATAACGACGAATATAATGAAAATCGGACTCTTTTACGGCTCAACGACCTGCTACACCGAAATGGCAGCAGAGAAAATTCGTACCCTTATTGGTGAAGACCTTGTCGACATTCACAATGTGAAAGAGACACCGTTATCACTAATGGCGGACTACGACTTATTACTCCTTGGCATCTCAACTTGGGATTTTGGTGAAATTCAAGAAGATTGGAACGCGATTTGGCAAGACATCGCGACCACGCCACTGAAAGGCAAAGTTGTAGCGCTGTTTGGTCTGGGTGACCAAGAAGGTTACGGAGAGTGGTATTTAGATGCGATGGGCTTACTTCACGATGAATTGCAAGCCACAGGCGCAACCTTTATCGGTTACTGGCCAAATGAAGGCTACGAATTTGAAGCATCGAAAGCACTGATCGAAGATGGCAGCAAGTTTGTTGGACTTGCGTTAGATGAAGACTCACAGTACGAACTGAGTGATGAACGCATCGAAAAATGGTGTGAACAAGTTCTTGTGGAATTCCACGACACGCTTTAATAGCGCAAACACGTAATCATTAAAAAGTAAAAAGCCCGATGAAGTAATTCATCGGGCTTTTTATTATCTTGATAACGCGAAGTGATTACGCGGTTTCTTGTGCTAGTTCTGGGCGAGGTTTCGCGATGAAGAACATGCACACGATAGCCGCAAATGTTGGAAGCACCCAACCCATGCCGACTTCGAATAGTGGCAACATGTTAAACGCAGAAACATCAATACCCGATACTTTTGCCGCATCAACCAACGCAAACAACAGAGATACAAGCAGTACCGCGCGGTAAGCAAAACGTGGATTTGGCAGTTTGCTGCGCACAAATGTTAGTGCAACCAACGCAATCGCCACAGGGTACAGCGCAAACAATACTGGCACTGACAGAGAAATCAGCTGTGCAAGACCAACGTTTGCAACCAATGCACAAACAGAACCATTAATCAGTACCCATTGCTTGTATGACAGTGGTGTTTTCGAGCTGAAGAAATCTGAACACGCAGAAATCAAGCCAATCGCGGTTGTCAGACACGCTAGCAATACGATGACAGACAGAACGATTTGACCGTATGGACCAAACAACGCTTGAACGTATTGGCTAAGCACTAGGCCACCATTATCAGCACCAGCAGCAACCGTTGCACTCGTCGCACCTAAGTAAAATAGTGAGATGTAAACAAACGCAAGACCAGCAGCAGCAATACAACCTGCATAGATCAGATATTTAGTAGTTGCAGAGCGCTCAGTAATGCCTTTACCGCGCAGTGCATCAACCATCAGCATACCAAACATCAATGACGCGAACGTATCCATTGTGTTGTAGCCTTCTAAGAAGCCTTTGGTCAGAGGCTGCGTTAGGTATTCACCGTGCGCGCCAATCATATCGCCCTGAGGATCAAGGAAGACAGCGACAGCAAGAATGATCAAACCAACGAACAATGCTGGTGTCAGTACTTTACCGATAAGATCGATCAAACGGCCTTGGAACCATGAGAACATCATCGCTGCGATAAAGAAGATCACTGAGAACGCTGTCAGATGCGTTTGTGATGCCTCAAGGAAGAAAGGTTTCACCGCCATCTCGTAAGCCACTAGGCCAGTACGAGGCGCTGCAAACGCAGGACCAATGATGATGAAAATCAGTGCAGCCATAAGAACTGCCGCTTTTTTCGGAAGGTCTTGCGTTAAGTGATCCCAAGAACCACCAGCAACAGCAATAGCAACGATAGTAATAAGAGGTAGACCTACCGCTGTCAGCAAGAAACCAAACATAGCTGGCATTAAGTTTTCACCCGCTAACTGACCCGCTAGAGGTGGAAAGATAATATTGCCCGCACCTAAAAAGAACGCAAATAGCATAAAGCCTACTGCGATAATATCTGTTAGTTTTAACGTCTGCTTCACAGATAACCCTTGTCTTTTAATTAATGAATGTTGTGTATGCTTAGACCACTTTTTGTATACCTAAAGTCAATAAGTACACGTG
>NZ_WXWS01000655.1:0-2105 GCF_009904715.1 Vibrio sp. V42_P2S4T144
GAGTTGAAACGTATTGGCGCCCCTTTTTCTCAGCCGCTTTGGAGTGCACAAGCGCTAATTGCATCACCACAATATGTAAAAATGGCCCATGAGAATTTCATAGACGCTGGCGCTGAGATTATCACTGTTAACAGTTATGCATGTGTTCCATTTCACTTAGGCGAGGAACTCTATGCGAAGCGAGGGATTGAGTTAGCAAAATCTGCAGCCAAAATTGCCAGAGATGTAGTCACCAGCTCTAACGATAGAGTGCTCGTTGCGGGGTCTCTTCCTCCTGTCATGGGGTCTTACAGGCCTGAATTATTCGAGCCGAAAAGGGCACTGGAAGTGGCTTCTGAGTTATTTGAAGCTCAAGATCAATATGTTGATATTTGGTTAGCTGAGACCGTGTCTAGCCTCGCTGAAGTTGAAGTTCTATCAATAATTTTAGCCAAAACAGATAAGCCCAATTATCTTGCTTTCACCTTAATGGATGAGCCTAACTCTTTGCCTCGCCTTCGCTCAGGGGAATCTCTCAAAGCCGCGGTCAATACGCTGTTGAAAACAAATGTTTCAGGTATCTTTTTCAATTGCTCTATTCCTGAAGTTGTCGAGCAAGCGATCATTGATACACAAGCAGTATTGTGTGAGTCAGGTAGAGAATTGACGATAGGTGTTTTCGCAAATAGCTTTGCTCCGATAAAGCAAGCGCACCAAGCCAACGAGACCATTCAGGAAGTTCGTCATTTCTCTCCGACTGAATATCTTGAGTATGCTAAAAAGTGGCATGCGCAGGGAGCGAGCATTATTGGTGGTTGCTGTGGGATTGAACCACGTCATATTAAATTGCTAGCGACTTGGAGAGACACTCTCGAAAACGCCTAATTTTGGTGAAGCGCAGGGAAGTATGGCAAGAGGTTTTGTTTTTCATTCATCGTTATAGACAAAATAAAGGTCTTTCATATCTGGCAAAGTAACAAGATGCTTTAACTTACTCATTCATTACCTTGCCAGTTTGCCTCGAGATTTTTATTAATTATTTTTGGTTCAGATTAACGACAATCTTTCCAACTGTTCTCTGATTTCGCATGTCCAAGAGTGCGTTACCTACATCCTCTAAGCCGATGATCTTCAGTTTCGGTACTTCCAATTCTCCATTTTCTAATAGCTCAGACACTTCCTTTCCGGCATTAACGATACTTGCAAACCCTCTCTCGCCAAAGACATGACCAGAGCCCAAACTTATTTGGTGGAAGCCCAAGCCTTTTAAGAAGGCATCTGGATATTGAGAAGGGTCGACAGTCTTGACGAGCTCCACCATTTCTCCCTCAAAGGTTAACACCGAGGCTGCAATTCGGTCGTTATCACCGCCTACACAATCGAGTGCAACCTCAACGCCATGATTTCCGGTAATGTCCATTACTCGTTGAAATACATTTTCATGATGATAATCAATCGTATGGGTTGCTCCTAACGAGGACAAATATGCGTGATTAGCTTCTGAACTAGTAGCAATGATCTGTTCAACACCAAATGTCTTTGCTAACTGAATAGCAAAGCTTCCAACGCCGCCAGCACCTCCGGCGATAAAAATGCTGCTTCGATTTGAAATATCGAGCTTGTCTACCAAAGCGCGATATGCGGTCCAGGCTGCGCAAGGTGTAGATGCTGCTACTTCAACCGGAACCTGAGGGTGCTTTATAAGCGTTCTTGAATCATGGATAGCAAATTCAGCGAATCCACCGTGATGGCGTCTCATGTTTCCGTGATACAACACTTTATCGCCAACCTTCCAATCAACGACCGCATCGCCTACAGAGACTATTTCTCCTGATACGTCTAACCCGCCAACAAAATTGTTATCCATGTTAGTGACCATGTCTGACCAATAATGAATTTTTGCATCGACAGGGTTCAAACCAACAGCGTTAACTTTAACCAATACATCAAATTGGGTTTCTAGTTTTGGTGTAGGTAATTCGGATAAAGAGAAAGTATCGTTATCTCGTTGGTAAGTTATCGCTCTCATAGGTTTTCCTTATTATTAAGAATGGTCGAAAGTCATACTAACTCAGAGGGTGCTGCTGCAATAATTATGGTTTTTTCTTATTTTGATAATTTTAGGT
>NZ_WXWS01000076.1:0-2096 GCF_009904715.1 Vibrio sp. V42_P2S4T144
CTTGGACTCCAATACCAATTTTCTTACAACGCTACATTAAGTATGTGAGTAACGCTACCACCTAAGCAAGGCTGCTCCACCACGAAAACAAAGCCCGACTTGAACGCAAGTCCTCAGCGCTATCAATTTTTTCAACAAACTAGTGCACTACCACCACCGTTCTCACTAACTTATCACCGAGCCGTTGCCTCTTTTTACCAAGAATGAAAATTGAGTCAATAAAACCTAAGAATGGAGTAATAACATTTCGAAAGAGCGACTGAAAAATATTGCACTTTTTACCCGTTCTTGCACTTATAACTGCAATGCCCAAAAGTTTTTTACCCACACTTTGACCATTTGGTAAACAATCAGAAAAAAGGTAATACGATACAGTCGCAGTTACTGCTGTAGCGCGCACAAGCTCTTTTTCAATACCGATTTCTAAGCCGACCCATAAAACGAGAGTAAAAATGCTAAAACTGACAAAAAGATCAACCATTTGTCCAACACACCTAACTCCCGGACTAGCCAAAACGTAATTTTCTAGAGTAAATTTTCCTGCATTTTTCATTTTAAAATTTGGACTAACAATTGCTTATTGGTGAACTAACGCTATTGAGACAGTAACATCCCCACTAAACCTAATCCATACTTCCGCAGAGTACGGTCGAACCTGATTTTTCTAACTTTTCAATATATTACCACGCTCGTTCTAAAGGCTAGATTGGTAATATTTCAACATCTCTTCTTGATTAAGCGCTTTACTTTCTAACTTTTGTTGATCTTTAAAGATTTGAGCTAATGAAGGGAGAGTTGAGCGATTTACTTTATAGTCATCAGACCAAAGTTTCCCTCTCATCACCGCTTTCGCACAATGAAAATACATACTCTCTATGACTATTTTGATAACAACCTTAGGATCTTTACTTCCATCGGGGCAAGCAGATATCAAGTTGGCGTCGGTGTGAATACTTGCGATTCCTTTAATACGGAGCACTTCATCAATACCATTTACCATCAATAACAACCCTACCTTGGGGTTACTAATGATATTTTTTAGACTATCAATACGATTGTTCCCCGAGCTATCAGGGAGCAACAATGTTGATTCATCTAAAACTTTTACGAAGCCAGGCTCCCCTCCTTTAGGAGAAAGATCGATATACCCTTGTGAATCAGCGGTACTTAGAACTGCAAAATGGCAATTATTAATTAATGTAATCGCATGAACATCCAGCACAGGCAGAGCTTTATTTTTAGCTCTCGCACTTGGCTCTGCGTAAATTTCTTTTAACTGCTCTATTGTTTTAATTTCACTCATTCAATGTTGTTCCTTCACTATCGTATAATGCTTTGCTTGTAAGCAAGCAGTAACTCTGACTTCTTGTATAGGCACTAGACCTAACTCATCGTAAAAATACTACGAGTACAAGTTATCTCTTTAATGCCTTGTTATCTAAAGATTTAAAGTTTTTCACTAAACTCCCCACACTGCTTACACTTATAACCATGCTTGTAAAAAAACAGTGGAAAACCCAGTAAAATAAAAACTAAGAAAGCTGGGCGTTTACCTTTTGTAAATGCAAATAGATCTTTACTACCACATTTAGTGCAAACGTCTTTTTCTTCATCAACGTTATTTCCCAATGATTCTGAGAAATCGCTACTAAGTATTTGTTTCGCATCTTCTGCATCACTTTCGTCCACCATCAGACGGACGCCGCCTATTGCATTTGAATAAAGCCACTGAGTATTTACCGTGTGCTCGTCAGCGATGTAACTTTCTATTCCGACACTATCTAGGCTTGCTCTCGCAATATGAGCTTCATGAGGAAAAGAAAACCTTGCTACTACAATCACATATTACTCCTTGTGGGAAAGCGCTCTCGTAACGTATAAGAAACGCTAATTGGAAATGCCATGTATGGTACGCTAGCCTGAACCGTTTGTTGTACCTAATCACCCAACCACAACTATTGAAACTACATCGACATCAAAACCATATGAAAAAATAACGGCAAACAAACAGCCACATGAGCCATGTCGGTGCTTGATACATTTTTCAACTTTATCACGAGCACGACCATAACCCACACTGTAGCGGACGCTAAGCC
>NZ_WXWS01000664.1:0-2091 GCF_009904715.1 Vibrio sp. V42_P2S4T144
CTATTGATGCAAGGACGACTCTATATTAATCCGTTTACTCCAGAGCCAACTCCTAGCGAGTGCTTGGGTTATGAACTAAATCCAAGTCAGATTAGTGGTTACTGGTGCTACCAGAGCCAATGGGAGTTAATCGGTAAGCCACTTTATCATTTACACAAACCATGCTGGGCGATTGGTACGGACGATTTATCTCAACCCATTGAAAAGCCTTCAGACCGATTTGTACATGCACAAACGGAGGACGGTCAATTCTGGTTTGTGGTACCGGATTCCTGGCCCGGAAACAACTCAGTTCAGGAATCTTAAACGCAAAAGGGTTGATGCTTGCACATCAACCCTTTGTTTTCTAAATCGACTATTGAATGGTTTACAGGCCGGCAGCTGCAAACACTTGATTAACGATCTCTTGTGCTTCTGCTTCGATTTGTTTTAGGTGCTCTTCACCTTTGAAGCTTTCACAGTAAATCTTGTAGATGTCCTCTGTGCCTGATGGACGAGCAGCGAACCAGCCGTTTGCCGTCGTTACTTTTAGACCACCGATTGCAGCACCATTACCAGGCGCATGCGTGAGACGAGCCGTAATTGGATCACCCGCTAGTGTTTCAGCCGCGACCATTTCTGGTGACAACTTCTTCAGTACGTCTTTTTGTGGGCCATTCGCTACAGCTTGAATACGGTTGTATTTCGACTCACCGTGTTTCGCCGCTAGCTCTTCATAGTAGTCTTGTGGGTTCTTACCCGTTACCGCAGTGATCTCTGCCGCTAGAAGACATAACAAGATGCCGTCTTTGTCTGTTGACCAAGGCGTGCCATCTTTACGAAGGAATGACGCACCAGCACTTTCTTCGCCGCCGAAACCAAACTTACCAGTGTACAGACCGTCTACAAACCATTTGAAACCAACAGGCACTTCACATAGCTCACGACCTAGATCCGCAACAACACGATCAATCAGCGCACTTGAAACTAGTGTTTTACCAACAGCGACGTCTTTACCCCACGCGTCACGATGACGGTACAAGTAGTCAATACAAACGGCTAAGAAGTGGTTCGGGTTCATCAAACCTTTTGGCGTAACGATACCGTGACGGTCGTAGTCAGGATCGTTACCAAATGCTAAATCGTATTCGTCTTTCAGTGCCAATAGACCCGCCATTGCGTAAGGAGAAGAACAGTCCATACGCACAACGCCGTCTTTATCTAGCGACATGAATTGGAAAGAAGGATCGATCGATTCACTTACTAGCGTTAGGTCTAGGTTGTATGCCTGACCAATTTGACGCCAGTAATCGATACCGCTGCCACCCAATGGATCTACACCAATCTTCAGGTTCGCTTTTTGGATTGCTTCCATATCGATAACGTTCACCAGGTCATCAATGTATGGCTTCACCAAGTCCATCTCTACAAACAGATCCGATGCTTTTGCTTCTGCTAGTGGTAGGCGTTTAACACCTTGTAAACCTTCAGCAATCAATTCGTTCGCACGATCTTCGATAGCTTGAGTCAACTCAGCTTCTGCAGGACCACCATGTGTCGGATTGTATTTGATTCCGCCGTCTTGTGGTGGGTTATGTGATGGGGTAATAACGATACCGTCTGCTTTTTCATCGTGTTTGATGTTGTAAGTCAGAATCGCGTGTGAAATACCCGGTGTTGGCGTGTAACCGTTGTCTTGCTGGACAATCACTTTCACACCATTTGCAATCAATACTTCAATCACACTTGAAAAAGCAGGCTCAGATAGCGCATGCGTGTCTTTACCCACAAACAACGGGCCAGTTGTGCCTTGCTCAGCACGAACTTCTGCTACCGCTTGAGCGATCGCTAAAATGTGGTTTTCGTTAAAAGTGTGCTTGTCTGCAGTACCGCGGTGGCCAGAAGTACCAAATTGAACTTTGTGTTCTGCGTTTGCCGCGTCTGGTTGAAGTAAGAAGTAGTTAGCAACGAGTGCTGGGATATTGTGAAGATCTTCCTGCTGCGCTTTTTGCCCAGCACGAGGGTGCATAGCCATGTTTGACATCCTTTCTTTCAATACAAATAAAATTAAAAAAGCCTCATAATATCCGCTCACTGCGACGCATTATGAGG
>NZ_WXWS01000357.1:0-2059 GCF_009904715.1 Vibrio sp. V42_P2S4T144
ATATAGGTCATCCTTTACGTGGTTTCACTTCCTGTGAATTAAAAATGCAGACTGCTCTATTTTGTTCTCGCTTTTTAATTAAGTATAGGGTGGCTAGGGCTCGAAACAAAAAAAAGTCCTGAAAAGTGTTCAGGACTAGGAATAGTTGTCACATATCTCATCCTTGAAACAGGTAACAAGCATCAAGGCTTAAGCGACATTAACGATTCAATAGAAATGTCTTGCGAATAGTCGACATATTCAAAGTTAAAGCCATTGAGCTTCATAAACTCATCTTTAAAACCTTGGTAATCACCAATCTCTTTAAAGTTTTCAGCATTCATCTGTTCTAAAAGAGCGTGGACTTCTTGTTGAACTTGCGGTTCAAGTTCCAAGTCATCTATTCGAATCAAGCGTTCGCCGTCAACTGGCACTTTCTCTTGATCGTATAACTTCGTAGTAAACAGTCGCTGCATTTGTTCAATACAGCGTTCGTGAGTACCTTTTTCCTTCATCACTCGATAAAGCGCTAACAGGTAGGGACTTAGCGCAGGGATGAATACACTGGCTTTCGTCACCAACGCCTTACACACGGTTGCGTAAGCACCGCCGTCAAAGTTGGCGAGTTTGAGGTTTAATGAATGACTGGTTTGGTGTAAATCGATTTTCGCTCGACCTAACGTACCATCGAGATAAATTGGGTGCGTGATGTCAGGGCCCATGTAAGAAAAGGCGATGGTTTTGCAGCCGTTTGCGATAGAGTCGTTATTGATGAGTGTGTCAATCCAGCTTTCCCAGTCTTCGCCGCCCATTACTTTAATGGTGGCATTGGCTTCCTCTTCTGTTGCAGGCGTTAAGGTGGTTTCTATCCACTTATCGTTCTCCAGCATGATAGAAGCGCCAGTGACAGGTTCACCAATAGGTTTAATGACACTGCGCCAAAACTCATCAGATTCAGGTTTAGGTCGAACACCGGTTGCCAAGCTATAGATGACTAAGTCAACTTCACCCTCAAAGTACGTTTCAATGGCTTCAATCACTTGATTGCGCACCGAACCAGAGAATGCATCGCCAACAATATTTATTGCGGTACGCCCGGCTTGATTTGCTTCTTGCTTAAAAAAGACGTTGTTATACCAACCCGCACTCCCAACCCCTTTCTCTGAAGGGCCACGCTCAAATGAGACGCCAATGGTATCGGCGTTAGCGCCACCGAACGTTAGGGCTATTCGTGCCGCTAGGCCGAAACCAGAGGAGGCACCAATAATCAAAACCCGTTTTGGGCCTTTTTTGATCTGTGGGGCGTGCTTTACGTATTCAATTTGCTCTTTAATAGATGCATGACACCCTTTGGGGTGCGCAGAGCGAGCAACAACACCTTGAATTAACGGTTCTATTCGCATGTTGTTATCTATCCTCGATGAGTGGAATTGAAAATAGATTAACGTAAAGTTACGTAAAACTTATTGAGCTAGACCATTAAAATTAGAGATGTTTAATTAATTCTTGAGCAACGAAATCAGCGATCCAAGGTTGTGCATCTGGTTTTGGGTGAAGGCCATCATCCATCATCCATTCTGGTTTGGTGACAACATGCTCTAAGAAGAATGGCATCAAGGCAACTTGTTGATGCTGTGCAAGCTTAGGGTAGATATCGTAAAACATATCGCTATAGCGCTTACCATAATTAGGCGGAACCCGAATTTGCATCATGACAACGTCCGCACCAGAATCTTTTATCATGGTAATCATTTTTGAAAGATTCGACGTAATAAGTTTAGGAGGGAAACCTCTTAGGCCATCGTTGGCACCTAACTCAATAAGTACCATGTCAGGGCTATGCTGAGTTAGCAACTGAGGTAACCGTGCTAAGCCATTGCCAGTGGTATCGCCAGAAATGCTGGCATTAATAACTGTTACATCTTGACCATGTTCTGACAACGCATCAGGGAGTAAGCTAGGCCAACTCTCTTCGATCGGCATCTGATAGCCTGCACTCAAGCTATCACCCAAGACAAGTAGTTTTTCGCTCGCATGTGCAGTAGCGGAAAAACAAAAAAATAGAACTAAGGAAAGTATA
>NZ_WXWS01000382.1:0-2054 GCF_009904715.1 Vibrio sp. V42_P2S4T144
TTTGCTACTTCTCTGGTATCGAAACTTAATGAAGTTCTGAGCGTTACTTAGAATTTGAAATGCTGCTTTTAAGTTTCGACGTTCAAATTCAGACATGTTCTCCGGCTCAATATTGTTGTCTGGCTCTTCTCCATTTTCTATATCAAGGGCTTGGTGACGAATTCGAACCATGTAGATTAGCTCCATCGCATCCCTTAAATCCAAACCTCGACCTTTCGGTAAAATGCCAGCATCATTAATGTCATCTAAACGGTCGAAAGAGTTTTGCGATCGCGAACCGATTGCCAGAGAATGCACCCGTATTAAATCGGCCAACGGAGCCGTCCCCCTTCGCTTCAAGTTAATCGAGTTGCGATGACGACCATCTTTCTCCATCACAAAGTCTTTGAAAAAGCCCAGTGGAGGCGTCCTACGTATTGCGTTATACGCCATACAAGCAAGAAAGCGGTTATTTCTTTTCGCTCGTCTCACAATAAAGCTGCTTAATTGCTCCGCCCATTTCACTCGCCCATGCACACCGAGGAGATCAAAAAAGATATTACTATTTAACAATCTCTCAGGGGTTGGATTGTCTATCCAGTTTCCAAAGCATTCTTCCCATTCTGCACGAGTTTTTCGCCATTCTGGGTTGGTAGCCATAATGTCTCCAGTACAATAAGCATAGCCGCATGCCGCTAAACCATCACAAACAAATTTAGCAAACTTTTCAAAGTACTCTCCGTGAATCTCAACGTCATAACTGTTATCGAGAATAAGGGCGTTATCTTGATCCGTTACAATTAGCTGCTCATCCCTCGCCATTGAACCCATTGCGACTAAACAATAAGGAATGGGCGCTGGGCCGAACTCTTGCTCAGCTAATTCAGCGAGGCGTTGTTTGAAACTACTGCCTATAACCGACATGGCTCGACCAATCATGTGCGCGTTGGCATCTTCATTGACCATTCTTACGAAACAGTCTTTTACTTGTTCAGAAACCTGCTTGAGATCCTCGACACTGGTTTGCTGAAAAATAGAGCTCACTAGCAATAGGCTGTTCTGAGATTCGTAACGAACGATGTCCGTCATGCCAATAATTCCTATCGGCTTTTTATCTTTTAAAATTGGTAAATGATGCACGTTGTAACGCAACATGGTTAACATGGCCTCAAACACATAGGCGTTATAATCCAATGAAACCACGTCATAACTCATGACCTCACTCACTGGAATATTGGTATCAATACCTTGAGCTAGTACGCGAATGCAAAGATCGCGATCAGTCAATATTCCAAGCAGCTGTTCATCATCTTCTTCTGTGAGCTCCTCTGTCGGGCGAATAATGAGCAGAGAGGTGACATTTTCCTCTGCCATTAGTATCGCAGCTTCCTGAATTGAAGCCGTTGCCTCCAGAGTTACTGGATCTCTTGCTAAGATTTTACGTGCCTTAGCGGTGGTAAAGTCATTGCTTTCGGAGCGGCTAGATATTGCGCTTCGCAAACGCGCGCTATCTTCCAGTTCCATGTAGTCCGCAAAGTTTTCAAACTCATCACAAAGTTCATTGAAGATGTTTTCCGGAATACAGTAAACGAGAGTGTCTTCTATCGCTTTGGCTGGCATACGTACGCGGTTGTTCATCAACAACCCCATCTGACCAAACAGTCCACCAGCATCAATCCTGTTGTAAAGTTCACCTTTACGTCGATAAATCTCTACCGCCCCACTTCTCACCATATACAAGTCGCGGATCGTATCTCCGAAGTTAAGGATTTTTGTTCCTTGCCGAAAGTATGCAACCTCGGCATTGAGAGCAATTTTTCTAAGCTGCTCTTCAGGTAGGTCATCAAAAGGTGGGTACTGGCTAATGAAATTGAGCACTTCTAACTGTTCGGCTTCCATTTTTTATTCCATACGTTGCCTAAACTACAGCGATAAATATCACCCTGAGTGAAATCAAGCAATAAATAAATCTAAGGATAACAGTACCTAACCGATTTCACAGGACCAAGCCTTAACCAAAAATTAGAGCTCTAACCTTTTTATATGTAGAGTTCTAAGCTATCACAGCTTATATC
>NZ_WXWS01000315.1:0-2050 GCF_009904715.1 Vibrio sp. V42_P2S4T144
CTTTTAACTCGTTAATTTATAAATATTAAAATGCCCAGAACGATATTGCTTACGGGCATAGTCACGGAAGATGTCGGTGGAAGCCCATCTGCTAGGTGCAGGAAGCGAAAATTGACTCAGTTACATAAAAAGGAAATATAGAAATGACAACGCCGAGTTGGGATTTGTCCATCGTTTATAACGACCTTTCTGACCCACGAATTCAAGACGATATTGCTCTTGTGGAACAATGTATTGATCTTTTGAATAAACAATCAGCAGATTGTGGCAACGTAGAGATCATGCAAAATGCGATTTTGACCAATGAAGCCGCGAGTCGTTTAGCGGGTACAGTTGCAAATTTTGCGAGTTGTTATGCTTCTGTTGATGCAACAAACGCCGAAGCGAAATCGTTACTTGGTAAAATGACCCGCATCTTTTCGGAGCTTTCCCAAGCGTTCAGTCCCTTTGATTTGACACTAACGCATGCCGACGAAGAGTTTATCTTGCGCGTGTTAGACCATGAGAATCCTGATATCAGTGGGCAAGCTTTTTCTATCTTGAATTCTAGAAAGTTGGCGGATACTCGTCTTAGCAACGCAGAAGAACAGTTACTGGCTGCGATGAGTGTGGATGGCAAATCGGCTTGGGGTAACCTATACGATAACCTGACTGGCTCATTGAAAGTGAAGCTTGAGTACACAGATGGTAATAGTGAAGAGCTTGGGTTTTCTCAAGCGGCAAGCATTCTTTATGGTTCTGAATTCGAGCGTCAAGAAGCCGCGTGGCGAGGCGTACAAGATGCAATGCAAACGCACCAAGAATCATTCGCTGCGATTTTGAATGCGTTAGCAGGATGGCGCTTAACTGAAAACAAAAAGCGTTCTACGAAGCGTGAAGTTCACTTCCTAGAGCCGAGTTTGCATGGTAGCCGAATCCAAGCTGAAACTTTAAATGCGATGATGACCGTAGCCAAAGACAGTCGAGCTATTGGTCAGAAAGCGGGTTTATTGATGGCGCAAGTACATGGTCTGGATGAGATGAAACCTTGGAATCATCTGGCGGCTATGCCTGCTTTGAGCGGTGAAGCGAAGGTTTACGACTTTGATGAAGCGATTGATGTTATTTGTGAAGCATTTGAAACAGTAAACCCTGAGATGTCGGAGTTTGTCCGTTTGATGGTACAAAATGGTTGGATTGATGCCGCGCCAAATGCTAACAAGCGTCTTGGCGCATACTGCACCAAACTGCCAGCAACGCGAACACCACTTGTGTTTATGACTTGGAGTGGCAGTCGGTCAGACCTTATGACTCTGGCACATGAACTTGGCCATGCGTTCCATAACTGGGTTATTCGTGATTTGCCACTTTGCCAAACTTACTACCCAATGACGTTAGCAGAAACCGCCTCTATCTTTGCAGAAAACATCGTTCGTGATCATTTGATTTCGAAAGCGGAGAGCGTTGATGAAAAGCTCGAGATGTTGTGGGAAGAGTTGTCATCTGCGCTAGCTTTAATGATCAACATTCCGGTTCGCTACGAGTTTGAAAAATCGTTCTATGAACGCCGCCAGGATGGAGAGTTAACCGCAGATGAATTCTGTGAGTTGATGTCAGAAACTTGGAAAGAATGGTATGGCGACGTAATGAGCGAACCGGATCCGTACTTCTGGGCAAGCAAGCTGCACTTTTCTATTGATAGCGTGAGCTTTTATAACTACCCATACCTATTTGGTTTCTTGTTTAGCAAGGGTATCTATGCACAGCGAGAAAACAAAGGCGAAGCGTTTTACACCGATTACATCAATTTGCTGCGCGATACAGGCTGCATGATGGCGGAAGATGTCGTCGAAAAGCACCTGTCGATGGATTTAACCCAGCCAACGTTTTGGCAGCAGAGTGTTGAGCTAGTGCGTGAAAAAGTCGATGAGTTTGAGCGTTTGCTCGCACAGCGCGGCTAAGTTTTTCGCAGTGTTGATGCATAATCTGCTTTATAGCTACAAAAATTTGATCAAATCATAATGATCTTAATCAGGGCTGTGGTAAAGTTCACAGCCCTAACACTTTGTAA
>NZ_WXWS01000184.1:0-2047 GCF_009904715.1 Vibrio sp. V42_P2S4T144
GTCTAACTCAGGCTGAAACTTGGCTGACAAACAATTCAGATCTACTGGTTCAGTACGGTGTGAACATTATCTCTGCGCTGCTTATTCTGTTTATCGGTAATCTTATCGTTAAGGCAGTCGCTGGTAGTGTTTCTAAAGTACTAGAAAAGAAAAACATGGATAAGGCCGTCGTTGAATTTATTCACGGTCTTGTTCGTTACTTGCTATTTGTAATCGTGCTAATCGCGGCTCTTGGTCGATTAGGAGTTCAAACCGCTTCTGTTGTTGCTGTGATTGGTGCGGCAGGTCTTGCTGTTGGTCTTGCACTACAAGGTTCACTATCAAACTTTGCAGCAGGCGTACTTATTGTTGCGTTCCGTCCATTCAAATCAGGCGACTACGTAGAAATCGGTGGTGTAGCGGGTAGTGTTGAAGCAATTCAAATCTTCCAAACCGTTCTAAAAACACCAGACAACAAAATGGTTGTTGTGCCTAACTCTTCAGTTATCGGCGGTGCCATTACTAACTACTCTCGCCATGCGACACGACGTGTCGACCTAGTGATTGGTGTTTCATACAAAGCTGACCTTAAACTAACGAAGAAAGTGATTCGTGAGACGCTAGAGAAAGATCCACGTATCTTGAAAGACCCAGATATCACAATTGGTGTACTTACGTTAGCAGACTCTTCAGTTAACTTTGTGGTTCGTCCATGGGTGAAAACTGCAGATTACTGGGGCGTATACTTTGATGCAATGCAAGGTATTAAAGAAGCATTGGATGAAAATGGTATCGAGATTCCATTCCCACAAATGGATGTTCACCTGAACAAAGTCGACGCTTAATCAAAAGCAGTCGATATTCAAAAGCGAGGCCAATAGGCCTCGCTTTTTTATACTTCGTAAAGGGTGTGATGACCAGCAAGTAAGAGGCGTTTTAGATGTTTACCTGCAAATCCAAATGTGAACTCAGGTAAGCCAGGCGTATAGAGCAACTCTTGATGTTGATAGAGATTGGTATCAACAATGATAGTGATGTATTCCGGTAAGCCTATTGGGCAAACCGCGCCGGGTACGCAACCTAACACTTCGACCATTTCATCGTCATTACAAATAGAGGGACGTTTACCTGTAATCGCTTTAATCTGCTTGGCATCGAGGCGCGAGTCCTTATCTGTCAGATAAACCGCGTAACCTTGTCCTTTGAGTGTTAAAAAGAGGCTTTTGGTATGCGTACCCGTCCAACCAAGCTCTCTCGCAATGCGTATATCTGTCTCAAAGTCTAAGATGGCTTCGTGCTGCCATTCCCGAAAAGGAATAGAGAGCGCGTTGAATCGCTCTCTATTGTTGTTATAAATACGTTTTAGTGACTCCATGTCTTTGCTGCCTTACTACCTTATGATTACCAATACTTATCAATAAGCTCACTCGCTAAGATATACGCTATTGTGAACATCATCATTGCGATTGCAATGTCGATGGTTTTTTTCACTTTTGGTTTAGAGAGTGTTGGACCTAGTTTGGCGGCTCCTATCGATAAAGTGTAGAACCAAACAAAGGAAGCCATAATCGTACCTAGTGCAAAAGCAATGCGATCATGGCCTTCAAATTGTCCACCGATCGAACCTAGAATAACGACTGTATCTAAATATAAGTGCGGATTAAGCACAGTGACGGCTAACGCACCTAGAATAACCGTTCGACGACCTCGAGCTACGATCTCCCCTTTTGATTCCGATTCACTCTCTGGCTTAAAAGCACTTTTTAGTGAGAGCAGTCCATAGAAGCTCAAGAAAGCAATACCACCAAGTGTCACCGACGTCAGTAAGATTTCATTTTGAGACAGAATTGCACCACCACCAAAAATACCTAGAGAGATGAAAATCATATCTAGCACGCTACAAATAGTGGCGGTTGTTAGGTGGTGGTTACGCTTTATGCCTTGATTTAAAACATACGCATTTTGCGCCCCGATCGGAATGATCATTGATGCTCCTAAACCAAAACCTTGCAATAGAACCCACAAGCTCACACTTCACCTCACTTCAAAATAACAAATACATTTACAG
>NZ_WXWS01000546.1:0-2028 GCF_009904715.1 Vibrio sp. V42_P2S4T144
TTAGAATAGCACGCTTTAATGTTTTGATTAAAGTCTAATACCATTGTGATCTATTGAGTCATCCTCTAGAACCCAAATCGTATTTCAACTTACGTGTGTAGCATTTTTGATTCGCGTTGCAGACATCGTTTCGTGAAGCTTTGAATTCGAACGCATTTATTCAGTAAAGCGATGGTTATGGCCTCTCTTTAATGCCAGTTTATGGCTTCTATTGAACCCAGGGAGATTGGAACACGTGAGAAAGTCGGCTTACGCAAGAAAGCTATTTCTGATCAGTATGGAAGATAATGCGCAAAAAAAAGTGGCGGCACTCGAAAAGTACGTTGATATGAGCATCCCGGTGATTTCAACCGCAGCACTCATGGAAGCCAAGCCACAACACCGTAATAAAATTCTACTGATAGACTTCAGTGAACATAAATCACTTGTTCAATCGATCAAAAACTTGCCTCTTGTATGGAAAAACTTTGAAACCGTTGTCTTCAACGTGCCTAAAAGACTAACCACGGATGAACTTCTTTCATTTGGTCAATTAAAAGGTGTGTTTTATTCTGAAGATACGCTAGAGCAAATTGGAGAAGGGTTAAAAGGCATTGTTAACGGTCAAAACTGGCTGCCGCGTAATGTAACCAGTCAACTTTTACACTATTACCGCAATGTCATTAATACTCATACAGCACCAGCTACGGTAGACCTAACCATTCGTGAGCTACAAGTACTGCGTTGCCTACAAGCTGGCGCCTCGAACAGTCAGATGGCCGAGGAGTTATTCGTCAGTGAATTCACCATCAAATCGCACTTATATCAGATATTCAAAAAGCTATCCGTAAAGAACCGAGTACAGGCAATCGCCTGGGCAGACCAAAACTTAATGTCATGATGCAATGTGAGCGGCTCTGATAACTGAAATGACGAGTCGCTCATCTTTTTTCCGCACCGAGTCTCACATTTTTTCCTACTTTATTCATGATTCATTGATACCTCTCGTGTTAAAGTTATGCGCAGATTCTTGATAAAAACGAGATAGGATATTCCCCCAATGATAAAAAAATGTCTGTTCCCTGCTGCAGGCTATGGCACACGCTTCCTACCGGCAACGAAATCTATGCCAAAAGAGATGATGCCAGTCGTGAACAAACCGCTTATTGAATACGGTGTCGAAGAAGCAATCCAAGCTGGTATGAACGGCATGTGTATTGTGACAGGTCGTGGCAAGCACTCGATCATGGACCACTTTGATAAGAACTACGAACTGGAACATCAGATTAGCGGTACCAACAAAGAAGAGCTGTTGGTAGATATCCGTGAAATCATTGAATCTGCAAACTTCACTTATATACGTCAACGCGAAATGAAAGGCTTGGGCCACGCGATTCTAACTGGACGAGAATTGGTAGGCGATGAGCCATTTGCTGTTGTTCTTGCTGATGACCTTTGTGTGAACGAGCAAGAGGGCGTACTGGCTCAGATGGTGGCACTATTTAAGCAGTTCCGCTGTTCTATCGTTGCAGTGCAAGAAGTACCAGCCGAAGAAACGCACAAATACGGCGTCATCTCTGGTGAAATGATCAAAGACGACATCTACCGTGTAGACGACATGGTAGAAAAACCAGAGAAAGGCACGGCGCCTAGCAACCTTGCTATCATTGGCCGCTACATCCTGACTCCCGATATTTTTGAACTGATCGAAAACACTGAACCTGGTAAAGGTGGTGAAATTCAAATCACGGACGCGCTGCTTAAACAAGCAAAAGCGGGCTGTGTATTGGCTTACAAATTCAAGGGCAAACGCTTTGACTGTGGTAGCGTTGAAGGCTACATCGAAGCAACTAACTATTGTTTTGAAAACCTGTATCTAAAAGATGAAAAAACCTCTGAGCTAGGTAAGCACGCAACACAAAAAGCAGTATAAAGCATCGTCTTAGTACGTAATTACTGTATCGAAAGCCCAGCACAACGCTGGGCTTTTTACTTTACTGTTTTTTTATCCAGTAATTTTCTTTGCACATTTCTCACACTATGTAATAC
>NZ_WXWS01000603.1:0-2019 GCF_009904715.1 Vibrio sp. V42_P2S4T144
ACATGTGATGATTAGTTAGGCTTGGTTATGGTTAGCGCAGAAAGATTTATCAGTATGGCATGGGAACTAGAGCTCACCATCTGCTCATTGATAACTGAGCATACACCAGCGGGCTACTTGGATGTGTGTAGAGACCGAGCTAAGAGTAGAGGCATAGATGTCTTTAATCTGAACTTTAATGAGTATGCATCCCCCCTAGTTGCTTTCACAGCAGAAGAGAATCGAGAACTGGTTGCTACTTTGGAAGGTTGTAGACGCAAGACACTTGTCATCTTTGAAGGAGCTGACGCGCTGGCACCTTTGGAGTGTAATGAAACATTTTGGTTAAGATCTTTACTGATCAATAGCAATGTTATTGGGCTTGTTGTTGTTTTCTTGGTTACGAATGAGGGGAAGGTAAGGTTGTTTCAGAATAGTGAGGGAGCGTTCTATCTAGATTGCCTACACTTGGACTAGAAATCGCTCTTGTAGATCTATCCAATCGAAGCGGATGAAAGTTACGCATATTGATGTGTAGTGATTTGATTTATGAGAAGAACACATTCTTACTTTATACATCTGTATGCATTAACAAATAGACTTATCAAATATAAGGGATAAAATGAGTCAAACTGGTAAATGACAGCAGAATACCTTTATGTATCAGATGGATGAGAATAATGGCGGTGGAGTCGGGGCTAAGAAAGGTTTTTTCTTTCAAGACTACGTAGCAACTTTGTTTGCTTCGGAGATGCTCCTTGATAATCGAATTAGTGGAGTTGGCTGTGAAGTCGGAGATGACATAGAACTTTTTCACCCAAAGAACATTGTCACACACGTACAGGTAAAAACAGGTACTGTAGACAACGGGTGGAATTTGAAAGAGTTAAAAGAGTGTCGCAACTTCACTCAAGATAAGAAACCAAAACGTTACTCATCTGTATTACACAAGAGCTTGGAGCTAGACAAAGATACTAACCTAGTAAGCAAGTTTATGATGGTCACTGATCGTGTAGTAAAAGGGCCTTTAAGCTTTTTAGAGATACCTTTAGAGAACAGAGCGGCTAAGACTGGGCGGGAACAATTAGTTAAGTCAATCAACTCAGCATTAGGAAAAAACTTTACCTCTAAGAATGGTAATAGAGGTGATTATTGGGTTGATAACACGGTATGGCGCGTATTTTGTTCTACAGAGCTGGTTGTCCTGCAAGTTGAGCACAATTTACGAGCTGCAAGTGAAGAGTTATTAAACTGCGTACTTACAAATGAATCAGTGAGACAACTCGGTGAAATCTTATGCAATAGAATTTATGGAAAGAGTCAATTGTGTAAGAAAACTTGTTCAGTCCAAGATAAGACTCTATCTCGAAATGAGGCTATCGACTTATTACGCGATTTTGCTTTGAAGAATGCTTTATTACCCAAAGCTTATCCTGACATCGACTTGCCAGATATAGTTACTCCGTTGTTTGATGAACGTGTTGAGAATCGAAGAAAGCGAGGATTCGTACAAGGATTCAATTTTAATGCATATAGGTATGACCATGTGGTAGACATGCTTGTCGATTGGGTTGACGAAGTATTTCTAAGGCCGTCGGAACTTACGGCTAATTCTCAAGCAATAAGCAAGTCGATTGATCTTCGCTCTAGGATTGCGCAGTTCGATTTAAAAGTCGTTACGTCTAGAACAATCTTGAACAGCATTATGAGAAAGCAGCATGTCGCACAGCCAATACCCATGGTGATGTTTGCTGCAAATAATGCTAAATGCCTGAAGTTTGACTCTGTACATATAGTGCATGGAAATGATAACAACCATGAACTGTGGATAGGCGTCACTGAATTTATAGAGAATAGCGATGACATTTTTGAAGTCATCGAACGATTGTGTGAGAAGATGAATGAACTAGTGTTTATTGATATGGACAAAGACCGACAAATAATTTTGGAAGGTAAAGATGATAAGTATCTGTTTAAGCATGATATTGATACCATTCTAGATACTTCAAATAGTTTCTCCTCTCATCTAGATCGATTCAA
>NZ_WXWS01000269.1:0-2018 GCF_009904715.1 Vibrio sp. V42_P2S4T144
CATCATCATGGCGCTCTTGCCATTGCGGGTGTAATTCAAACGACACGATTATCTCCGTAAGCTAACTGATTTCATCTAACGATAATTCGAAACTTGGGGCAAAGGTATTGAGAAAGTAATCCATTTCAGGCGTTCTGCGTTCTTGCAAAGTGACGTCTAAGCGTTTTTTTGCCAGAGCGAACTCATGGTTGCCGGCGCTTAGTTCTTCAAGACATTTTAAATAGGCACAGATGGAATCGGCTTGCTTAACGATTTTTGCGTCCTCTTCGTGTGCAGAGTGAGAAAGAAGATAGGGAGCAAAATCATCTTGGAACTCTTCCGGTAACATTGAGAGTAATTTTTGCTCCGCTGCTGATTCTATCTTCTTATATTCTTTGGCAATTTCAGGGTTGTAATACTTCACTGGAGTCGGAAGATCACCCGTTAATACTTCACTGGAGTCATGGTACATGGCAAGAATCGCGATGCGCTCTGGATTAAGGTTACCGCCGAACTTTTTGTTTTTAATTAGGGCAAGGGCATGAGCGACAAAAGCAACTTGTAAGCTATGCTCTGAAACGTTTTCTGGTGAGACGGACCGCATTAAAGGCCAGCGTTGGATCAGCTTCATTCGAGCCAGGTGGGCGAAAAAATGGCTTTCTTTCATGGCTTTCTCCGTTTCTGGTGTAAAAAAGGAACTCACTAGGAGTTCCTCTAAGCATATGAGAGATCAGCACTAATTACTACCAGTGATTCATTACTGGCTGTAGGTTGATAGGAATCTTTCAAAACGTCCAATGGCGATTTCTAGATCTTCAACGTGCGGTAGTGTCACGATGCGGAAGTGGTCTGGTTTTGGCCAGTTAAAACCAGAACCTTGCACCAGTAAGACCTTCTCTTGTTTTAAGAAATCTAAAACCATCTGCTGATCGTTCTTGATGTTGTACATTTTAGTGTCGATTTTCGGGAAGAGGTACATCGCACCCTTAGGTTTGACACAAGAAACACCAGGAATTTGATTGATCAGTTCATACGCTCGGTTGCGCTGCTCTAATAAGCGTCCGCCAGGTAAAATCAGTTCATTGATACTCTGGTACCCACCTAACGCGGTTTGAATGGCATGTTGCATTGGTACGTTTGCACATAAACGCATCGATGAAAGCAGCTCCAAGCCATTCACGTACCCTTGAGCCAGATGTTTAGGCCCCGTTAGGAACATCCAGCCACCACGGAAACCACAAACACGGTAGGCTTTTGAAAGGCCATTGAATGTCATGACTAGCACGTCTTCAGTGAGTGTGGCGACTGAGGTATGTGTTGCACCGTCGTACAACACTTTGTCGTAGATCTCATCTGCGAAAATGATCAGTTTGTGTTGGCGTGCTATCTCAATGACTTCAAGTAGGAAGTCACGGCTGTATACCGCACCTGTCGGGTTGTTCGGGTTGATCAGAACAATGCCACGTGTCTTTGGTGTGATTTTCTTTTTGATGTCTTCAAGGTCTGGGTACCAGTCAGCCTCTTCATCACATAGATAATGAACCGGCTTACCACCAGATAGTGCAACTGAAGCTGTCCATAACGGATAGTCTGGTGCTGGGATCAGCATTTCGTCGCCATTGTTTAATAGCGCTTGCATGGCCATTACGATCAACTCAGACACGCCGTTACCTACATACACATCTTCGACATCTAGCGAGCGTATACCTTTACGCTGATAGTGTTGGACCACTGCTTTACGAGCAGAGTAAATACCTTTGGAATCACAATAGCCTTGAGAAGTCGGCAGATTACGAATCACGTCGACTAAAATCTCATCAGGGGCGTCAAAACCAAATGGGGCAGGGTTACCAATGTTTAGCTTTAGGATTTTATGCCCTTCTTCCTCCATGCGCTTAGCATGTTTGAGTACAGGACCCCTAATGTCGTAGCAGACATTGTCGAGTTTTGACGACATCCCGATATTTTGCATTGTTTAATTCCTAAAAATTCGTTAATTTCTTTATTAAAATACAATAATTTGTTTTTTATTAGAATAT
>NZ_WXWS01000225.1:0-2006 GCF_009904715.1 Vibrio sp. V42_P2S4T144
AGATTAAATAACATTAGACTTAGCTAATTTATTTAAGTAAGGTGTAGGCGTTTTCGATCATTCAGCAGGAGAAATCCATGAGCAAAATCGTGATTATTGGTGGGGTTGCTGGCGGTGCATCTGCAGCAGCTCGCGCTCGTCGTCTTAGTGAAGACGCAGAAATCATTATGTTTGAACGCGGTCCATTTGTGTCATTTGCAAACTGTGGCTTACCCTATCACATTGGTGGCGATATCCAAGAGCGCAGCAAACTGCTTCTTCAAACGCCTGAAAGCTTTCTAGCGCGTTTCAATGTTGATGTCCGTGTGATGAACGAAGTGGTTTCTATTAACCGTCAAGACAAAACGGTTACGGTTAACAATTTGCTTGATGGCTCGGAATACCAAGAGAGCTACGACTTTCTTCTACTTAGCCCTGGCGCAGGTCCAGTTGTGCCGCCTATTCCGGGTATTGATAACCCGTTAACACACTCGCTGCGCAATATTCCAGATATGGATCGCATCATTAAAACGATCGAAACCAACAAAGTTGAACACGCTACGGTCGTTGGTGGTGGTTTTATCGGTTTGGAAATGATGGAAGCCTTCCACCAGCTAGGCATAAAAACCACATTAGTTGAAATGGCGGATCAAGTGATGACGCCCGTTGACCGTGAAATGGCTGGCTTCGCACATGCTGAAATTCGTGAGAAAGGCATCGACCTTAAACTTGGCGTCGCACTTGAGTCGGTGAAATTCGTACCTAACGAGCACGTGGCAAGTTTCGACTCTGGTGAGAGCGAAAAACACCAACATCTAGAAGGTGAATTGGAATTAACACTAAACAGCGGTGAAAGACTCACCACCGATATTTTGATTATGGCAATTGGTGTTCGCCCCGAGACCAAATTAGCAAAAGAAGCTGGCTTAGAAATCGGCGCTCTTGGTGGTATTTATATCAATGAATACATGCAAACCAGCGATCCTTCGATCTACGCTGTCGGCGACGCGGTAGAAGAGAAAGACTTTGTGACTGGCGAGCAAACTCTAGTGCCACTTGCGGGCCCGGCAAACCGCCAAGGCCGAATGGCAGCAGACAACATGCTTGGCCGCCAAGAAACTTACCAAGGTACGCAAGGCACGGCGATCTGTAAGATTTTTGATTTAGCCGTCGCTTCTACTGGTAAAAACGAGAAACAGCTGAAACGTGAAAACATCGCTTATGAAAAAGTGTATGTGCATACAGCAAGTCACGCGAGTTACTACCCAGGTGCAGAAACCGTGTCATTCAAAATGCTGTTTGATCCAGTAACAGGTAAAATATTAGGTGCGCAAGCAGTAGGTAAAGACGGTGTTGATAAACGTATCGACGTAATGGCAGTTGCTCAGCGTGCTGGTATGACGGTAGAGCAACTGCAACACCTCGAGCTAACTTACGCGCCACCTTATGGCTCTGCTAAAGATGTAATTAACCAAGCGGCGTTTGTGGCAAATAACATCATCAAAGGCGATGCGACCGCGATTCATTATGATGAAATGGATTCACTGACAGAAGACCAACTGTTACTTGATGTTCGTAATCCTGGTGAATTGGAGTCCGTTGGTTATCTTGAAGGTGCAATTAATATTCCTGTCGATCAACTACGTCGTCGCATGCACGAACTTCCTAAAGACAAAGAGATCGTGATTTACTGTCAAGTTGGGTTACGCGGTAACGTAGCATACCGTCAGCTGGTCAACAATGGTTACAAAGCCCGCAACTTGATTGGTGGATACAGAACTCTCAAATTTGCTCGCTTATAACTTGATAATAAAAAAGAGAAAACCACGTGCTTGGTTTTCTCTTTTTTTGCAGGAAAGAAAGCGTAGATCATTCACCTTCAATTGCCAAACGGACTGCTGCTTGAGCATGGATAGAAGTGGTATCAAGTAGTGTAACCTCGGTGTGACTTTGGTTTACAAGTAAGGCAATTTCAGTGCACCCGAGAATCACAGCTTCAGCTCCGTGCTCTTTTAGTTTTTCAATAA
>NZ_WXWS01000503.1:0-2001 GCF_009904715.1 Vibrio sp. V42_P2S4T144
ACGATATTCGTAAATCCATGGATAACGACTTAGTCAAAGCGACTGCGGCATATAAAAATCATAAAATCACTTATTTAGATGTGGACGCGTGGTACTTGTCGATGTCTGGTGTGACAGCAACAGAAAAAATGGTCAGTGAGATAAAGCAAACCGTTGAACTGTAATCCAAGATAGCAGAGGTTAACTTTGAAGAAGTTATTGCTAACCCTTGTGGTTTTAAGCACGGTTTCGTTATTTGTTGGGGTGGCAAACATGACGCCCCAACAACTCTTTTCAGGTGATGAGAAAGCATTAGAACTTTTCTTTACCAGCCGTATACCACGTTTATTTGCCATATTGCTTGCTGGTGCTGGCTTGAGTATTGCGGGTCTTGTCATGCAGCAAATCAGCCAGAACCGATTTGCTGCACCTTCTACAACTGGTACGATCGAATGTGCCATGCTGGGCTATGTACTGAGCGTGGTTTTCTTTGGTAATGATAATCACCTTTGGCTCGTGTTCGGCATCTCGGTATTTGGGACGCTGGCGTTTGTTTTCTTTATTCAGCGCATTCAATTTAAGAGCGTGGTTTTTGTGCCACTTGTCGGGATTATTTTCGGCAATGTCATCCAATCCATGACTACGTTTATCGCGTACAAATATGATGCACTTCAAAGTCTGAATGCTTGGACAGTCGCAAACTTCGCCAACATCTTGCGTGGTGATTTTGAACTGCTGTACATCGCGGTACCAATGGTTATCCTCAGCTATCTTTTTGCCGCAAGGATCTCTGCCGTAGGTATCGGAAAAGATTTCGCGATTAACTTGGGTTTGAATTATCAGCAGGTTGTGACGATTGGCGTGCTATTGGTGTCCATCATGTCAGCAAGTGTCGTGATGATTGTTGGCCAGTTGCCATTCTTAGGGCTGATTGTACCGAATCTCGTGAGTCACTTTTATGGCGATAACCTCAAAAAGAACATTCCGCTTACGGCCATGTATGGGGCCATTTTAGTGTTGTGTTGCGATTTGGTGAGTCGTTTAATTATTTTCCCTCATGAAATGCCAATCTCTATCGTGATCAGCATATTGGGTGGCGTGGTATTCATTGCTATGTTGTTGCGAGGTAAGCAACATGCGTGATTCAACGAAGATCCTGCTGCTAGGTGGCATTGCGATTCTTTTCGCGTGTCTGTTTATTGGTATTGGGCTAACGGCTGACAACTACCAATATTTTTTGTCTCGTAGAGTTCCTAAAGTATTGGCGATAGTGCTAGCGGGTGTGGCCATTGCTCAGTCTTCACTTGTATTTCAAACCATTACGCACAACCGAATTTTAACGCCAAGTATCATGGGTTTTGATGCGCTGTATGTGTTAACCCAAATATTGATCGTGTTGATTTTTGGTGGGTTGAGTACCTTGGTGCTTAACTTGTACGTCAATTTCGCGATTGCAGTCATTGTAATGGTGTCGTTTTCGCTACTGCTGTTTGGGTTTTACTTTTCAAAAGGCAGCAAGAACCTGATTACGTTGCTATTGGTCGGCTTGATCTTTGGTCAGCTATTTTCCAATGCGGCGTCATTCTTTTCTTTGCTGATGGACCCAAACACATATGCAATTGTTCAGTCGAAACTGTACGCCAGTTTCAATAATGTCAAAGTGAACTTGGTTTACTTTAGTGCTCCGGCTTTGATGTTTGCATGTTGGTTGTTGTTTAGGATGCATCGCACTTTAGATGTGTTTTGGCTCGACCAAGACAATGCGAAAAGTTTGGGTGTTGATGTACCTAAAGTGACGAGAAATGTGTTTATTATCTCGGCGGTTTTGATTGCTATTTCTACGGCTTTGGTAGGGCCAATCATGTTCTTTGGTTTACTAGTGACCAACTTAAGCCGAGAAATGTTCCGAAGTTACCAACATAAAACGCTATTGGTCGGATGTTCGTTTCTATCCATCAGTTCACTACTTGCTGGGCAATGGATAATCGAAAACGTGTTCAGTTTTGAGACGACGTTGAGTGT